>JAUNJC010000042.1 GCA_030523195.1 Oscillospiraceae bacterium | reverse complement strand
TTGTGGACATATGCAGTCTATGGTGAATGTCTGCCCAAAGTGCGGCGGCAATCGCTTTCGGCGAATGGGGTTCGGAACACAGCAGATGGAAGAGCAGTTACAGGAACTGTTCCCCTATTCAAAAGTATTGCGAATGGATGCTGACACGACTGTTTCTCGTTACGCCTATGAGGAAAAGTTTACTGCTTTTCGTAACAAGGAATATGACATTATGGTTGGTACGCAAATGATTGGAAAGGGATTGGATTTTCCGGATGTCACATTGGTGGGTGTGTTGTCTGTCGATCAAGCCTTATTTGCTGGAGATTTTCGCAGCTATGAACGGACATTTTCGCTGATTACACAGGTGGTTGGCAGAAGTGGACGAGGAGAGACGGCAGGACGTGCCATCTTGCAGACCTTTCTGCCGGATCATTATGTGTTGCAATTGGCAGCAAGGCAGGATTATCCTGCTTTTTATGAGCAGGAATTTGCGATTCGCAAAACACTGCTCTTTCCGCCGTTTTGTGATTTGTGTGTGCTGGGATTTACTGGAGAGGATGAAGCTTGTGTTGCAAAGGCAGCAGAAGAAGCTGTGCGGCAAATACAAATCTATATTCGGCAAACTGGCTTTTCTCTGCCATTGTGGGTGTTGGGTGCTGTTCCTTGTCCCTATGAACGGCTAAAGGGAAAGTATCGGTATCGGGTGATTTTAAAGTGTAAAAATACGAAGCCGTATCGTACATTAGTACGAACCGTTTTATCAGCGATTACCACACAGAAAGTATTTTCAAAATTGTATGCTTATGCTGATATGAACGGTGACATCGGCGTATAATAGAAAAGGAGAATGGTATTCAATATGGCAATTCGTAGAATACGTAAGGAGGGGGATCCGGTTTTACGCATGGTTTGTAAACCGGTAACACAATTTGATGAATCCCTGCACCGTTTGTTGGATGATATGCAGGAAACATTAAAAGATGCTGGTGGTGTGGGATTGGCTGCACCGCAGGTTGGGATTGCAAAACGGCTGTTTATTATGGACTTGGGACTGCCGGAGATGATTGAAGCCATCAATCCACAAATTCTCAAAGTCAATGGAAAACAGCATGTTGTAGAAGGCTGTTTATCCTGTCCGGAAAAGTGGGGCTATGTCGATCGTCCGAAACGCTGTCGGCTGCGTGCACAGAATCGGCGGGGAGAATGGTACGAGATGGCATTTGTAGATTTAGGGGCACAGTGTGCCTGCCACGAGAACGACCATTTGGATGGACACTTGTTTGTGGATATTGTAACAGAATTTGTAGAACCAGAAGAGGAATAATCAAATATGAAGATTGTATTTATGGGAACGCCGGATTTTGCTGTACCCTGTTTACAGGTATTGCTGAATAGTTCACATACAGTAGCGGCGGTGTTTACGCAACCGGATAAACCGAAAGGAAGAGGTTATAAAATGATTCCGCCTCCGGTGAAAGTGGCTGCGGAGACGGCTGGCGTGCCAGTTTATCAGCCTGTTTCCCTGCGGAAGGGAGAGGATGCCGAACAGGCAATGCAGACATTGCAGACGATTGCACCAGATGTCATCGTGGTTGTGGCATATGGACAAATTCTGCCAAAAAGTGTTTTGGATTTGCCAAAATACAAATGTATCAATATTCATGGTTCTCTGTTGCCTGCTTATCGAGGGGCTGCCCCTATGCAGATGTGTCTTCTGAACGGCGAAACAGAAACAGGCATTACTTCTATGGAAATGGCAGAAGGGTTGGATACTGGGGATATGCTGATAAAGGCATCTCTGTCGATTGGTGAGGATGAAACGTTTTCTTCCTTGCATGACCGATTGGCAGAACTGGGAGCAAAAGTATTGCTGGAAACATTGGAAAAATTGGAAACTGGTACGTTGCAGCCAGAACCGCAGGAGGATGCAAAGTCCTCCTATGCCGGAAGAATTACAAAAGAAATGTCCGCTTTGCATTTTTCAGAACCAGCTGCGAAACTGCACAATATAATTCGTGGAATTACTGGTTTTACGACATTGGATGGTAAGCGGCTGAAAGTATATGCTTCGCATATTATTCGAAAAACAATGCCGGAAGAATTGCCATGTGGTGCGGTTGCAGATGTGGAACAGCTAGTGGTTAAATGCGGAGATGGTCTGGGTTTGCAGTTTTTGGAAGTGCAGCCGGAAGGCAAAAAACGAATGCCAGCATCAGATTTTCTGCGAGGGAAATCCATTCCATATGGTACCGTGCTGGGTGGATAAACAAGAAAGGAGCAGAATCAAATGGGATATGGTTTGCTTATTGTTGGTTTTGTCATTTGTGCCATTGCCTCTTGGAATGTCAATGCCACATTTAAACGATACCAGAAAATCGGCAATCGACGTGGGATGACTGCTGCACAGGTTGCACGACAGATTCTGGACGACAACGGTTTGCAGTTCGTTGCAGTGGAACGGGTGAGCGGCAGTTTGACAGATCATTACGATCCGAGGGCCAATGTGGTGCGATTATCGGATTCTGTTTATGATTCTGCTTCTGTTGCTGCCATTGGTGTGGCAGCTCATGAGTGTGGGCATGCGGTACAACATGCAACAGAGTATACACCGATTAAAATTCGGCAGGCGATTATTCCGATTACGCAATTTGGTTCTTATGCGTGGTATTTTATACTGATCTTAGGATTGATTCTCAGTTTACGACCATTGGTCTATGCAGGTATCCTTTTATTTTCGCTGATTGTGTTATTTCAGTTTGTCACCTTGCCGGTTGAGTTCAATGCCAGCAGCCGTGCCTTGAAAACATTGGATACCTATCATATTTTAGAGCAGGATGAATTGACAAGTGCCAGAAAGGTACTGACTGCCGCAGCGATGACGTATGTGGCATCATTGGTCAGCTCCATCTTGCAGTTGATTCGTTTATTGGGACTGGTAAGACGGAGAGATGACTGATGCAGGGAAGACGATTAGCAGTTCAGCTTCTGGATCAGACGGAGCAGGCAGGCAGCTATTCCAATTTGCTGCTTGATCATGCTCTGCATCAGGTGCAGATGGAACAAAAGGAAAAAAATCTTTGTACCGTTCTTTTTTATGGCGTGTTAACACGCCGGATTACATTGGATGCCATATTGGTGAAATATAGTAAAAAACCAGTTGCAAAGCTGGACAGAACGGTGCGGAATATTTTGCACATTGGACTTTATCAGATTCTTTATTTGCAGCATATTCCGGATCGTGCTGCTGTGGATGAAAGTGTCAAGCTGACGAAGCAATGTCGAAAAACCAGTGCGAGTGGTTTTGTCAATGCGGTATTGCGTGCATTTTTGCGCGATGAAAAGCAAATTCCATTGCCAAAGCAGAAGAAACAGGCACTCTCTGTGCAATATGCTGCTCCTGTTTGGTTGGTGGACTTGTTGATACAAACCTATGGAGAAGCCGAAGCGATTTTCTTTTTGGAGAATGCGCTTCAGTCACCGCCGCTGACGATTCGACGGAATCCATTGCTGGCAACAGAAGAACAGCTGATGGGTGCCCTTGCTGATTACGGCATTCAAAAACATTCACTTTTGAAAGATGCCTATCTTTTAAGCGGTGGAAATATTCGGAACTGTCAGGCATTTCAGGATGGTTGGTTTCATGTGCAGGATGCAGCTTCTCAGCTTTGCTGTATGGCATTGGATGCAAAAGCCGGAGAAACGGTACTGGATCTGTGTGCTGCTCCGGGTGGAAAAACCTGTACCATTGCGGAGCATATGCAGGGAACTGGTCAGGTTATGGCGTTTGAATTACAGCCGAATCGTGTGCCGTTGATTGCAAAAGCAGCAGAGCGGCTGCATTTGCAGAATGTGACAGCAGAGCAGGGGGATGCCACTGTTTTCCGTGCAGATTTGCCGCAGGCAGATCGTGTGTTATGTGATGTACCTTGTTCTGGCATTGGTGTGATTCGCCGAAAGCCGGAAATTCGTTATAAAAAGCCAGAAAGTTTTGCAGACCTGCCGAAAATACAGGAAGCCATTCTGGAAACTGCTGCACGCTATGTCAAGGTTGGCGGTGTGCTGCTTTATTCCACTTGTACCATCCGACCGGAGGAAAACGCACAGGTGGTACAGCAATTTTTGTCACAGCATGAGGAATATGTACCACAATCAGTACTGCCGGAGTTAGATGGAAAATGGAAAGAATCTATGGTCACCCTTCTACCGTCTGACTGCAATAGTGACGGGTTTTTTCTGGCAAAGATGCAGCGTGTCAAGTGAGGTGCAGAATGGAAAAACAAGAGATTCTTTCTTTGACATTGCCGGAACTGGAAGCAGTTGTGACAGAAATGGGACAGCCGAAATTTCGGGCAAAACAAATTTTCAGTTGGCTGCATCAGAAGCGTGTGACAGATTTTTCGGAGATGACCACGTTATCTTTGCCATTTCGAGAATGTCTGGCATCAACTTTTTGTATAAATAGACTAAAAATTGAAAAAAAGCTTGCATCTTCCGTAGATGATACGGTAAAATATCTATATCAGCTGCCGGATGGCAATTATGTAGAGACGGTTTGTATGCAGTATCATCATGGTACCAGCCTTTGTATTTCGACACAGGTAGGATGTCGGATGGGCTGTCAGTTTTGTGCTTCTGCCATTGCTGGTTTTATAAGACATCTGACGCCAGCGGAAATGTTGTTGCAAATTTATGAGACAGAACGGGCACAGAACTGTAAAATCTCCAGTTTAGTGCTGATGGGAATCGGCGAACCACTGGATAATTTTGACAATGTAATGCAGTTTTTACAGCTGCTTTCTGATCCGAACGGCTATGGTATGAGTTTGCGGCACGTGACGATTTCTACCTGTGGCATTGTGCCGAAAATACTGGAATTAGCAGAAAAACGGCTGGGATTGACGCTGTCTGTTTCCCTGCATTGTCCGAATAATGCTGGCAGAAGTGCCATTATGCCGATTAACCGTACTTATCCCATTGACATGTTGTTGGATGCCTGTCAGGTTTATTTTGAAAAAACCGGAAGACGTGTTACCTTTGAATATGCAGTGATGGAGCAGGTAAACAGTGCAGAACAGGATGCAGCAGAGTTGGCAGAACGGCTGCGTGGACTGCATGCCCATGTGAATTTAATTCCGGTCAATCCTGTGGCAGAGCGGCAATATCATACCTTACGGAAAACCGTATTGCAGTTTCAAAAAACATTAGAGAGATATGGAATCCCTGCAACCATTCGGCGAACGCTGGGAAGTGATATTGAAGCGGCATGTGGACAGCTGAGAAGAGATGCATTAGAAAAGCATACAAAGTGAGCGTGCAAGAGACATAGAAACGGGGGGAATGCATTGAATTGTGCAAGTGTAACACATATTGGCTATGTGCGTGAGGAAAATCAGGACTGCGTGGAGACGAGAACCTTTTCGGATGGAGTACTGGCATTGGTTTGTGACGGTATGGGCGGTGAGCGTGCCGGAAAAGAAGCTAGTACACAGGCAACGCAAATTTTTTTGGAATGCATGGAAGAACGCTGTCAAAAATCGATGCCAACCTATGAAATTCGTAATACAATGATGGCAGCAGTTTCTGCTGCGAATACTGTGATTTATACGGCTGCCAAATTGAATTATAAAAACTTTGGAATGGGAACTACTTGTGTGGCAGCATTTTGGAATCAAGAAGGCGTAACGGTTGTAAATGTTGGAGACAGCCGTGCCTATTACTATGCAGATGGTATTTTACAGCCGATTACCGTAGATCATACATTCGTCAATTTTTTGTTGTTTTCAGGAAAAATTAAACAAGAAGAAATCGAAACGCATCCGATGAAGCACATGCTGATTCGGGCGGTTGGAGTGGAAAAAACAGTAGAAGCAGATGACTTTTTTCTTCCCTATACGGATGGCATGAAGATATTACTTTGTTCTGACGGTCTGCATGGTTTTTGCACGGAAAAGGAAATGCAGACGATTATGCA
Organism: Oscillospiraceae bacterium; assembly: GCA_030523195.1. Lineage (GTDB taxonomy): Bacteria > Bacillota > Clostridia > Oscillospirales > Ruminococcaceae > Ruminococcus_C. The sequence goes on along the minus strand of JAUNJC010000042.1, from coordinate 10,312 downwards.
GCAGGAAAAAACAGCACAGGAATTGGCAGATGCACTTTTGCAGTTGGCATTAGAAAAAGGCGGCAGGGATAATATTGCCATTGCTGTCATGACTGAATAACATCATCGGAGGGAGCGTATGGATAATTATATCGGCAAACGGCTGGATGGTCGTTATGAGATTACAGAGTTAATTGGACAGGGCGGTATGGCAAATGTCTACAAGGCAATGGATGTACTAGACAATAGGGTGGTAGCAGTCAAGATTCTAAAACGGGAATTTTCTGAGAGCGATGAATTTTTACGGCGTTTCCGAAATGAGTCTAAAGCAATTGCTGTATTATCTCATCCCAATATTGTAAAAATTTATGATATGGGTTTTTCAGAAAAAATACAGTATATTGCGATGGAATATATTGATGGTATCACTTTGAAAGAATATATTGACAGCGAGCGTGTACTCAATTGGAAGGATGCTGTGCATTTTATCATTCAGATTTTGCGGGCACTGCAACATGCTCATAATCGTGGCATTGTGCATCGGGATATCAAACCGCAGAATATTATGCTGCTGACAGATGGTACCATTAAAGTCATGGATTTTGGAATCGCAAAATTTGCCAGAGAAGAGAGTATGACGGCAACTGATCAGGCAATTGGTACGGTACACTATATTAGTCCAGAGCAGGCACGGGGTGATGTCACAGATGAAAAGAGCGATATTTACTCTGTTGGTGTTATGTTTTATGAAATGTTAACGGGGCAAAAACCGTTTGATACAGACAATCCGGTTTCCATTGCAGTGATGCATATTAAAAATATTCCCGTTCGGCCGAGAGATATTAACCCTAACATTCCATCTGGACTGGAAGAAATTATTATGCATGCGATGGAAAAAGATGCAGAAAATCGTTATCAGACTGCTTCCGATATGATTCGGGATATTGAGGCATTTAAGCAAAATAATCAGATTATTTTTGGTTATTACAGTGTACCGCTGGTACAGCAGCGGGCAGCCGATATGGGAAGGATGCAGTATGGAACACCGCAGCAGCCAGTTGTTCCTATGCAGCCAATGCAACAGCCGGATGCCTATGAAGAGGAAGATGAGGAAGAGGATTACGACGAGGATTACGAGATAGAGGAAACGGAAACACGTCAGAAGTCTTTGATTGTACCGATTTTGACCGCAGTCACTGTGGTCGTCATTGTGGTTGCCGCTGTGTTTATTGTGGCATTGCTGACCAATCCGAATTTGCTGCGGAAATCAGTAGAAGTTCCCAATTTGATTGGGATGACGTATGATGATGCAGTAAAGAATTATGACAGTGATATTGTATTGAGTGTGGAAGAAGAAGAATACAATGATCAATATGCGGCAGGTACGATTTATAAGCAGAGCGAAAATCCCGGTACACTGGTAGATCGAGGAGATAATAATAAAATTCGGCTTGCTGTAGCAGTCAGCAAGGGAACACAGATGTTAGTTGTGCCAGAGGTGAAGGATTACTCTGAGGCGGAAGCAAAAAATATGCTCACAGAAATGGGATTCCATGTCAATGAAATGTTCGAGGCAAGTAATGCAGATGATGCAATTCAAAAAGGCAACTGTATTCGGACGGATCCTGCATATGGTACTGAACTGAAAGTGGGAAGCAATGTGACTTTGTATGTTAGTACCGGTATTGCAATTGATGAAGTAACGGTACCACAGTTTGTCGGTATGACACAGGCAGATGCAGAAACCGAATGTGAAAGAGTAAAACTGAAGATTGCAGGGGTGGAAGAGGTCGATTCTGATAAACCAAAGGGAGAAATTGTAGAACAGAGCATTGCAGCTTATGAAACGGTCAATGCCGGAACCGAAATTCTCTTTAAAGTCAGCAACGGCAATGCACCGGAAGGTGATGTTTACTATGGTATGTATTTGCCAACAGATATTACCGGAAAGTATACAATAGACTTTACCATTGATGGGCAAGTGGTTAAGAGTTATCCATTTGTTGCAGAAACTGCTGGCGGCATGGTGGAAGTGACACTGACTGGTACCGGACAGAAACAGGTAACGGTTTCTGTTACGGGAGAAACCACCGGTATGACGGCACGGCTTGGTATCTATACGTTTGATTTTACAGCAGGTTCCTTTACCACTATTTCAGAAGATTTTCAGTCAGCATTTTCAGCAGTCACACCGCAGCATACAACAGCACCTGTGCCAGCTGCGACAGAACCTGCACCGGAGGCAGTTCAATGAAAGAAGAATCTGTGACAGTTGAGAAAAAACAGGGCAGAATCTTGAAATGCGTAGGAGGACTCTACACCGTAGAGTCCTCTTCCGGTATCTGTACCTGTAAAGCACGAGGGATCTTTCGGAAACGTGGCATGACACCCTATGCAGGGGATTTTGTCACGATAGAAGGAGATGTTATTACCGAAATTCTGCCACGAAAAAATAGTATTATCCGTCCACCGCTTGCCAATTTGGATCAATTGTTATTTGTCACTTCTACTTGTAAGCCAATTCCGAATTTGCTGTTATTGGATCAATTCATTGCAGTTGCCATTTATAAGCAAATTACACCTATTTTGGTGTTGACAAAATTGGATTTACGGGAAGGAGAACAATTGCAGGCATTGTATACTGCTGCTGGAATTTCCGTATTTCCTGTGTGCTATAACCAGCCGGAAACACTTGCAGCTGTGAGACAGTGTTTACAGGGGAAGGTGAGTGCCCTGACGGGCAATTCTGGTGCAGGAAAATCAACTCTTTTGAATGCACTGTACCCGGATTTAAAGCTACCGGTTGGAGAAATCAGCGAGAAATTGGGACGTGGACGGCATACAACGCGGCAAGCTTCGCTGTATCCGTTGGATGGCGGTTATATTGCAGACACGCCGGGTTTTTCTACTTTTGAATTGGAGCAGTATGTACGGATTCCAAAGGAAGAACTGGCAGATTGTTTTCCGGAGTTTTCTCCCTATCAGCAGGACTGCCGATTTCAGGACTGTGCACATATCTGTGAAAAGGGATGTGGTGTATTGACAGCAGTATGGGCAGGGAAGATTGCAGAGAGTCGGCATGCTTCCTATGTATCTATGTACGAGATTGCAAAAAAACGCAAGGAGTGGGAAGCATGAAAACCGCAGTGATTTTTTCTGGCGGTGCATTTTCTATGCCCGAGTGGGTGCAGTTACCGAAAGAAGCCATTTTTCTTTGTGCTGATAGTGGTTTGCGACATGCTAGAGCACTTGGGATAAAACCAGATTGGATATTGGGGGACTTTGACTCCAGTTCGGAAGTACCCGATGGAAAAAATGTATTGCGGTATCCGCCGGAAAAGGATGATACCGATACCATGCTCGCAGTTAAACTGGCACTCTCTATGGGTGCACAGGAGATACAGATTTATGGCGGATTGGGTGGACGGTTTGACCATGCGATTGCGAATGTACAGGTTTTGCGGTATTTGACAGAGCAGGGAGCAATTGGAACACTTTGTGATGCACAGAATTGGATGACCATTCAGACAGGTGGCACGATTCGGCAGTATCCAAAGCGATTAGGGTGGTATTTTTCCCTGTTGTCGCTGAGCGATGTTTGTACGGGTGTGACGGTACGTGGTACAAGGTATACATTGGAAAAAGGAATATTGTCGGCGGGGATACCATTGGGCGTTAGTAACGAAATTATAGCAGAGCAGGCAGAGGTTTCATTCGAGCAAGGGGCATTATTGGTATTGTATACGAGAGATGCCTTGTAGGAAGCAATAGAATTTATTACAATAAAAAATTATTCCACACACGACAAATCGTTGCAGTGTGTGGAATAATTTTATTATGAAATGAGAGGATAACATGGAAACTAGTAAAATTGCAGCAAACATTCAAAAATGGTATCAGCCGCATCACACATTGATTGTTGGAATAGATGGATTAGGCGGAGCAGGGAAAAGTACGCTTTCTGAATCATTGTATCAATTGCTCCGGGAAGAACATTACAATGTTGTGGTTCTTCATATAGATGATTTTATTTATCCGAAAGCGGTTCGGTATGATGAACGGTATGCTGCATGGGAATGTTATTATGATCGTCAATGGCGATATGATTACTTAGTAGAGGAGATTGTAAAACCGATTCGACAGGGAAATCCTCTCAGCAAAGAGATAGAATTATATGACAAAGAGTACGATGGATACCATTTGTATCAAATGGATATTCCTATTGGCAGTATTGTGATCATAGAGGGTGTTTTTTTGCAGAGAAAAGAATTAAAGGGTGTATTTGATGCCATGATATACATTGATGTTCCAGAAGAAATCAGATGGCAGCGTGTTCTTGCAAGGGATGGGTATATTGGTGATTCGCATCAGATTCAAGAAAAATATGAGAATCGTTATTTTCCAGCAGAACGTTATTATTTGAAAACTTGTGTTCCAAAAGAAAATGCGGATTATGTGATAGAAGTATCATAATTCATAGAAAACAATTACTGGATTTTCTTTTGAATTCGCTGCATCAGCAGATAGCCAATGACCATGGAAACAAACTCTGCAATCGGGAATGTCAGCCAAATCAGCCAAGTGTGTTCCTTTGTTTCTTTGACTGCCAGTGAAAATAACCAAGCCACTGGGAGTACAAAAAGAATTTGTCTGCACACAGAGATGACCAACGATTCCATACCGCCATCTAATGCCTGAAAAATGCCCTGAAATGCAATATTTGTTCCAGCAAATAAGAAACTCAGGGAGATAATTTGCATTGCCTGCATGCAGAGAATTGCTGTTTCTCCGGATAATCCGAACAGTTTTGTAAATGGGATAGCCAGTACTTCGACAAGGATAGTTCCGGCCAGCATGATGATCCATGTATACAGCATTCCATATTGAATGCCATAACGGATACGAGCACGGCTGTGCATGCCATGATAGAAAGAAAGTACGGGTGTGATGGCATCTCGCAAGCCAAAGGCGGCAAATAGAATAAATTGTTGAATTTTATAATACAAACCATATGCAGTTACCATAGCCACGCTGACAGAACCAAGAATCAAATTCATACTGTAAGTCATGACGGACATCAATGCCTGTGCTAGGATGGCAGGCATTCCAATTGCATAAATTGACTTAATGATACTGCTGTTTGGTTTCCAGTATTGCAGTCGATTGGAAATTTGCTTATCCTTTTTCAAGTGGAAAATGAGTGCCAGCAAACAGGAAAGAAGTTGTCCGATAACAGTTGCATAAGCTGCACCAATAACACCAAGTTCCGGTAAACCAAACCAGCCATAAATGAAAATCGGGTCAAGTACCATATTGCAAACGGCACCTGCAATTTGTGCGATGGTGGAATAGAGTGGATTTCCATTTGCCTGTAACAGCTTCTCGTAAATGGAGAAAAAGACAATTCCCATAGAAAGGATGCAGCAAATTCGTAAGTAAGAACCTCCCATTTCAGAAATCAAAGAATCATTGGTCTGGGAAGCAATATAAGGTGAAATACCAAACAAACCGAATAGTAGAAATACCACATAAATAATAATGGCAAGAAAGATACCGTTTCCAGCAATATGACTTGCTTTTTCCCTGTCACCTTGTCCCAGACTTTTGGAAACCAGTGCATTTACGCCAACACCAGTTCCAATACTAATTGCAACCATGAGCATTTGTAATGGGAATGCAAGTGTTAGTGCATTTAAAGCGTTCTCACCGTTTTGTTTTATATTAGAGACAAATGCACTATCTACAATATTGTACATGGCTTGCAGCACCATGGAAAAAATCATGGGAATGCCCATTTTCAGTAAAAGCTGATAGGGCGGTGTGGAACGCATTTTATTTTTCTTTTTTTCTTTGACCATATTTTGTGTCATTGGAATGATCATCCTTTCTTTGGAATAAATAAAAAACGTGTAACCCCTGTCACGCTGGATTTACGCACGGGGCTACACGCATGTACGGTCTTAGTCCAAATAAGAACCGACTGGGCTTTGATTATATTGTTTGATAATTTTGATGAGAACAGAACCATCTTCCAGTGTGGTTTCCTCTGTAATGCGATACTTCGTGTGATTCCGTTCTAACTGATTTTTGTAATGTTCTACATCATTTTTGACTTGTTGAATGGCATAGTCCTTTGGTGCATCTTCTTTCAGCATAAAATGCAGTGTCTGACAGATGCAGGCAGCCTTAATTCGTTTCATAACGTGCACCTCCCTCTGGCGATTATGAAGGAAAAGCATAATGCCTAAAATAAAAAAATGTGCAGCATACCCGATTGGACTTACGCAGGTTTGCTACACATCATATATTATGATACTACTTTTTTTGATTTCTGTCAAAGGGGATTTTGCACAAAAATAGGGATGGAATGATTTGATTTTTTGCCAAATGCTTTTTGAAAAATAGTATTATGTCAATAAGAAAATGTGTATCAGGAAATAGAAAAAACAGAATTCTATCTTGTGCTTTTGTTTTGGTTGACAAATAGAAATTTTATTTGTATAATAAAATTAACACCATATGGTGTACTTGAAAAAAGGAGCAATTTATTATGAAGCGTGCATTGATCGTTGTAGATTATCAGAATGATTTTGTGACTGGTTCGCTTGGGTTTCCAGAGGCAGTCTCTCTTGCTGGACGAATTGTTGAAAAAATGATTGCCTATCATCAGAGTGGAGATGATGTTCTGTTTACCATGGATACCCATACAATGGATTATTTGCAGACGCAGGAGGGACAGCATTTGCCAATTCCGCATTGTATCAAGGGGACGAAAGGGCATGCACTTGTGCCGCAAGTTGCTGAACAAGTACAACCGCAGGATCGATTTTTTGAAAAAAATACATTTGGATCCGCTGATCTGTTGACTTTTTTGCAGATGCGACACTATAGCAGCATTGAATTGGTTGGTGTAGTTTCTAGCATTTGCGTGCTTTCTAATGCAGTGATTTGTAAAACCGCCTTGCCGGAAGTACCGGTGTTGGTTGAGGAAGCCTGCATCGCAGCACCGGATCCGGATTTACAGGCAGCAGCGGTTGCCGTGCTGAAGAATTTACAGGTGCAGATTTTGTAAAGAACGGAGGAACTTTCATGAAACAGGAAAACTATGCAATGCTCTGTGATTTCTATGAGTTTACAATGAGTAATGGTTACTTTCTCAATGGCTTTTATCAAAAGACCGTTTACTTTGATGTGTTTTTTCGTAATGTCCCAGATGGTGGTGGATTTGCGATTGCAGCTGGTTTGGAGCAGGTAATGGACTACATTACCCATTTGCATTTTACAGAAGAAGATATTGCCTTTCTTCGCAGCAAACAGTGCTTTGACGAACGGTTTCTCTCTTATCTGCGGGATTTTCAATTTGATGGTGACATTTGGGCAGTACCAGAGGGAACGCCAGTCTTTCCAAATGAGCCAATTATGACCATTCGTGCACCCGCTATTACAGCACAATTGTTGGAGACGTTTGTTTTGCTTTCTCTGAATCATCAGTCTTTAATTGCAACGAAGGCAAACCGGATTGTTCGTGCAGCAGATGGCAGAACGGTCTTAGAATTTGGTTCTCGTCGAGCACAAGGGGCATCCGGTGCAATTCTAGGAGCTCGTGCTGCTTATATTGGCGGCTGCGGCGGAACTGCCTGTACCCTGACCGATGAATTGTATGGTGTGCCTGCGAGTGGTACAATGGCACATTCTTGGGTGCAGATGTTTGATACAGAGTATGAGGCTTTTAAAACCTATTGTGAATACTATCCACAGAATGCGGTTTTGTTGGTGGATACGTATAATACCTTAAAAAGTGGCATTCCCAATGCCATTCGGGTATTTCAGGAAGTTTTAGTGCCAAAGGGCATTACCAATTTCGGGATTCGTTTGGATTCTGGGGATATTGCATATTTGAGTAAAAAAGCAAGAAAGATGCTGGATGCAGCAGGATTGCAAAATTGTAAGATTGTGGTTTCCAATTCACTGGATGAATATTTGATTCAGGATTTGATGGCACAAAAAGCAGAAATTGATCTGTTTGGCGTGGGAGAACGGATGATTACGGCTCGCAGTACGCCTGTTTTCGGCGGCGTTTATAAATTGGTTGCTGTGGAACAACCGGATGGTTCCATTCAGCCTAAAATTAAAATCAGTGAAAATATCACAAAAATTACGAATCCGCATTTCAAAAAGGTCTATCGGTTTTATGATCGGGAGACTGGAAAGGCAATTGCTGATGAACTTTGTTTGTATGATGAAACCATTGACGATCGTCAGCCGCATACTATTTTCGATCCGATTGCCACATGGAAGACAAAAGAAATTACCAACTTTACTGCAAGGGAATTGCTGGTACCGATTTTTCAGAATGGAAAATGCGTCTATCAGAAACCATCTTTACTGGAAATCCGCACTTACTGTCAAGAACAGATTGCGTTGCTCTGGGATGAGGTCAAGCGCTTTGAAAATCCGCATACCTATTATGTGGATTTGTCTGCTGCACTATGGAATGTAAAGCAAAATCTATTAAAACAGAATCGCTAACGATAAAATTTAAAAAAGAAGGATGAATCAACATGTCTGCTGCTTTTATGAAAAATGTTCGCAAGGTAGAACCGTATGTGCCGGGAGATCAGCCTAATTTTCCGGATATGATTAAATTGAACACCAACGAGAATCCCTATCCGCCTGCACCAGCAGTGGAGCAGGTATTGCATACGATGTCGGCGGATTTACAGCGACTTTATCCAGATCCGACTGTTTCCAAATTGAATCAAGCGATTGCAGATTTTTATGGTGTGAAACCGGAACAGGTTTTTACAGGCGTTGGTTCGGATGATGTTCTTGCCATGTGCTTCCTGACCTTTTTCAATTCGGAAAAACCCATTCTCTTTCCTGATGTGACATATGGTTTTTATCCAGTTTGGTCAGAGATGTTCCGGATTCCCTATCAGACCAAAAAACTGAATGACCGTTTTGAACTTGTAAAAGAGGATTATTATGTAGAAAATGGCGGCATTATTTTCCCGAATCCGAATGCACCGACTGGGATTGCTCTGCCGCTTTTAGAGATAGAAGACATCATTCAGCATAATCCAGATAGTATTGTCATTGTAGATGAGGCATATATTGACTTTGGTGGAACTTCTGCTTTGCCGCTGATTGAAAAATATGACAATTTGATTGTGGTACAGACCTTTTCAAAATCCCGTTCTTTGGCTGGGATGCGAATTGGCTTTGCCATTTCCAATCCTACTTTGATTCGTGTACTGAATGACTGCAAGTTCTCTTTTAATTCTTATACAATGAATCAGGTGACGATTGCAGCAGGTGCAGCATCTGTTGCCGATCGGGCGTATTTTCAGAATACGGTTGCCAAAATCGTAAAGACCAGAGAAGCCTCCAAGAAGGTAATGGCAGAATTGGGCTTTCAGTTTCCAGATTCCCAGAGTAACTTTCTGTTTGTCACACATCCAAAGTATTCGGCAAAGGAATTATATGAGATGCTCAAAGCACAGCATATTTTTGTTCGCTATTTTGGAACGGGCAGAACAGAACCTTATCTGCGGATTACGATTGGAACAGAGGAACAGATGGAAACGCTATTTGCAGCATTGCGAAAGTATTTTCAACAATCAGAATTGTGAGTGTAACCAGTGAGGGTAACTGGAATGCCTGGAGGAAAAAATGGATTTTAAATTGCTTTTAGTTGAAAATGAGGATTTGAAACAATATAAAGAAGATTTACAAGAAGCATTTCAAAAAGGATTCGAGCAACGGTATGGCAAGACCGATGAAACGATTTTGCCAGAAAAAGATATTGAGGAATCTCTGCATGCCGAAGGAGCTATTGCCTATAAAGCTGTTGTAGGTGGCAAAATGGTTGGAGGAGCGGTTGTTTCCATTGATGAGGGAACACAATGCAATGAGTTGGAACTTCTTTTTGTAAAATATGGTGTGCAGAGTAAGGGAATCGGAAAGAAAATTTGGTTTGAATTGGAAAGACTGTATCCGAAGACAAAAGTATGGAAAACTTGTACACCTTACTTTGAAAAAAGAAATATTCACTTTTATGTGAATGTTTGTGGTTTTCAGATTGTAGAATTTTTTCATGAAAAGCATCCAATGCCGGATTTACAGGATGATTTTATCGGAGATGGAAATGAAGGGATGTTTGCTTTTGAAAAGAAAATGCAGCTTGAGTAATGTTGATGAAAATTTTATTTGCAGCATTGCGGAAGTACTTTCAACAATTAGAAGTGTGATTGTTGAAAGTACTATATTCTATGAAAAGTGTGCCTTTGCAAGGGGCAGTAGTCATAAAAAATATCACCTAAGAGAATTTTGG
>JAUNJC010000188.1 GCA_030523195.1 Oscillospiraceae bacterium | reverse complement strand
GTGGGAAAGTGGATGTAACGGATGTGAAGCTGCTGCAAGATTTTCTGCTTGCACGCATAACAGAATTTCCAGTGGTAGAGAAAGATGTAGACGTAGCTGCAATGGAGCAGTTATTTGCAGGCATTACATTGACCGCCAGTTATAAAGCAGACGGTGAAAATAATCCGCTTTTTACACAGCGGTTTGGTGCAGATCCGGGTGTGATGGAGTACAACGGAAGAGTATATGTATATACAACAAACGATGTCATTGAATACGATAGCAGTGGAAATGTGACAGAAAATACTTATGCACAGGTCAATAAAATTAATTGTATCTCCTCGGATGATATGGTGAACTGGACAGACCATGGTGCGATTCCGGTTGCAGGAACAGATGGAGTTGCAAAATGGGCGACTTGTTCTTGGGCACCTTGTGCAGCCCATAAGACCATTAATGGAAAGGAAAAGTTCTTCCTTTATTTCTGTAATGGTGGCAATGGCGTTAGTGTTTTGACCGCAGATAGTCCAACTGGACCTTGGTCGGATCCGCTTGGTAAGGCATTGATTACAAGAGCAGTAGCGAACTGTAGTGATATTACTTGGTTGTTTGACCCGGCTGTTTTTGTAGATGATGATGGGACAGGTTATCTCTGTTTTGGCGGTGGTGTTCCTGATGGAAAAACCGCCATGCCGGGCACGTCAAGAGTGGTGAAGTTAGGAGACGATATGATCAGTCTTGCCGGAACACCGGTTACCATTGATGCTCCTTATTTATTTGAAGATTCCGGTATTAATAAAATTGGAGAGACCTATTATTATACTTATTGTTCTAACTGGAATACAGCAGGGAATGCATACGGGATGACCAGTGGTGCGATTGAATATATGACTGCCAGCAGTCCGCTTGGACCGTATACTTATGGTGGGGAGCTTTTCAAAAACCAAGGAAATTTCTTTGGTTATTATGGAAACAATCACCACTCTATTTGTGAATGGAATGGACAGCTCTATTTGTTCTACCATAATCGTTCTGTAGAAGCTGCAATGGGCATTACTGGAAACTATAGAAGTCCACAAGTAGATAAAATTACCATGAATGGTACAAAAATGAACGCTGTAACAGGTACTATGACAGGCATTGCACAGCAGAAACAGGTAAATCCCTATCAGAAGGTACAAGCAGAAACCATGTCCAATCAGGCTGGTATTCAGATTAGTGGATTGAGGAATACCATTGTGACAGAGATTGACAAGGGAGATTGGGTAAAAATCAGCAGTGTTGATTTTTCAAAGGGAATTTCTCAGTTTACAGTTTGTGCTTCTTCCAAGTCCGGCAGTGTAATAAAAATCTGTACAGACAGTCCGACAGGCGAAGTGATTGGGTATGTAGAAGTTCCGGCAGGTGGTTCGCTGAAAGAAATAACCGCTGCTTTGGCCGCAAATGTTCAGGGGGTAAAAGATCTTTATTTTGTGTTCAGTGGACAAACTGAGGTGGATTATTGGTTTGCAGCATGAATTCATAAAGAGGAATAAAGTGTTTTTCATAATTTGATAAAATGCCATTGGGAAAAGGCAACGCCTTGCAGGAAAAAATCTGCAAGGCGTTGTCTGTATTATTACAAATTTTGTAAATCAATTTTCTAGGATTCTGATAAAATGATTTGCTTCACGAAGAACGTGGTCAGCAAGCAGAGGGAGAATCAGGGAACGAATTTTGCAGTTTTCGATTCCTTCTACACCTGCTATTTTGAAATCTCTGAATTTTTTTGTTTCTGTCAAAGTATCCGCAGACAGCATTTTATTCTGGGTACTATGACAGTTACGCAGCAAAGCAGCATAATTCTGGGCGAATCCATCAGCAGAATGCAATAGTTCTGTTTCCGTGGGATCTAATAATCCTCGTATAAAAAGAGCATGTTCCATCATAATTTGATTCCAGAAACATTCTGTTTCTTTCATGGATTCCATACAGAGTGTTCCGTTGTTTTCTAATTCATCTATATATTTTTTATATAGTTTGGCTTCTCTGATGATATGCTCAATGAGCAACGGATAGTTCATAGTGAATATTTGGCAGCAGCACACTTTAGCTAGTACTTCCTCTTTTAAGGCGATTAATCCATCTAATAGACGGCATGCAGTGCGATTCAAGTTCTTTACTTGCTGAAATGGGTTTGGCATCTCACAGCAGTTACAGTGGTTTAATTTTAATTCCCTTTGGGTGATGTTGCGATTGATGGAAATTCCTGTGAATCGTTCTGTCTGTTGCTCTGCTTCAAACGTAAATTCTGTTACAATTTCTCCTGAATGCAAGACCTCCTTATTGATGATTCCATTGCTGAGTGCTACAGCACGCCCTAGTAGTTTTTCAAATTCTTGCTTATAAAATTCTGCTCTTGCAGAAAAATTAGAGCAAGCTGGTGTAAAACCTGCCTTTAAGAACAGTGAATGTTCTTTCATAATACGATCGAAAAATAAATGAAGTGTCAAAGATTCTGAAACATAATCTTCAGTGTGCATAGTTCCCTCCATAAATATAACGAATTGGATTTACAAGCAAGAGATTCTAATGATGATAGTTGTCATCTCTTGATTTTTATCAACTTTATTTC
>JAUNJC010000187.1 GCA_030523195.1 Oscillospiraceae bacterium | reverse complement strand
AGCCCCTATGGGGCGTTTACGGAAAAACCCCCGGCTTTGCCGGGGGATGTTTATTCTTTTTTGAAAGCCAGACTTTTTTGTACTGGCTTTTCTTTTTTGTACAAAAAATGAAAGTATAATTTGTGCAACCATCCAAAAAAATATTTTTTTCTGCAAAAAAGACGATAATCCCCTATCGAAATTCGGCATATAAAGTGAGGGGCAAAAAATAATTCTGCAAAATTGCAGAAGGAGCAGTGTGAAGCACTGCGAATATTCCTGCAATCCGCAAAAGGCGGATTTCCAGAATAGCAAGCACCGCCATTTGTTAAACAAATGTCACCGTCCTGCAAAACAGGACTTTGCTTGTTAGGGGAAATCCCCTAAGACCCCGATTGCCTGTCGGCAATTTTTTATCATGTTGGGACACGATAAAAAATAAAATTTGCTGCAAGAAAGCACAAAAATACATATTTCTAAATTATGAACGATAGGAGAGAAAGACCATGGATAAATCTAAAAAGCATTTTATTGCTTTTCGAGCAGACGACAAAGAATATGCCAATCTCAAACGAAAATGTGAGCTTGCACATTGCAAAAGCATGAGTGCTTACATCCGTCGAATGGCTCTTTATGGAATCATTGTTGCGTTTCCAGAAGAGCAGCTGAAAAAAATGCAGACAGCCATTGGACATTCTTCCAGTAACATCAATCAAATTGCACTGCGACTTCATTCTACGAATCAATTGTATGAAGAGGACATTGCTGACTTGAAAAAAAGTGTTGCAGAAATGAATCAGCAGCTTTGCAATTTTATATTGCAGCTTGCCGAAATTCATCTTTGAAAGAAAGGAAGAACAGCATGGCAACAACATCGGTGCATTCTATTTATGTCACACAAAGCAAAGCGTTAGAGTATATCATTAATCCAGAAAAAACAGAAAATGGACTTTTGGTTGATAGCTTTGCTTGTTCCAATGACCCAAAGCTGGCAGCTCAGATGTTTGAAGCTGTTCGCAATCGACTTGGAACAGGAAGAGGAAATATTCTTGCACAGCATATTCATCAGAATTTTGCACCGGGTGAAGTTACGCCGGAAGAAGCTTTACAGATAGGATTAGAGCTGTGTCGGAAACTTTTAAAAAATGAATACCAATTTGTAATCGCAACGCATGTTGATAAAGCACATGTACATAACCATATCATTTTTAATAATACAAATCTGTACAATGGAAAATCGTTTTGTTATCTTGAAGACAGAAAATCAAATCCGTCATTTCAAAAAATCCGAGAGATGAGCGATGAACTTTGTCGGGAACATCAACTGTCGGTGATTGAAAATCCGCAGCTTGGAAAGGGTCAGAAGTGGTATGAATGGTCGCAGGATAAAGAGGGACAGTCTTGGAAATCAAAGCTGCGATATGAGCTGGATTGTGTCATCATGCGAAGCGATACCTTCGATGATTTTTTGGAAAAGTGCAAGGCAAATAACATTGAGGTTGTTTACAATCCCAATCACAAGATAGACTTGAAATTCCGGCTAAAGGGGCAAGAACGTTTTACAAGAGCAAAAACCATTGGCTGGTACTATGAAACGCCACAGATAAAAAAACGGATTGCAAATTTTAAGCGGCATAGAGAGCAGAGCATTTCCTATACACCACGCACGAAAATCATTGACACCAGCTCTGAAAAATTTCAGGAAGCAAAGGGATTGGAACGTTGGGCAGATATTCAGAACATGAAAGAAGCAGCAAGAGTGATTGACATTCTTACGCAGTATAAAATTGAAAGTACAGATGCAGTGCAGCCAGCAGCAATTACGGCATCCATGCATCGTGCAAAATTGGTAGCTGAATTAAATACACTACAAAATGAAATTACAGGCATTTCTGAAACGATAGAAGCACTTCGGGTGTTTCAGAAATATCGACCGATTATGCAGCATATGAAAACACTCTCCGACCGCAAGAAAAAAAGCTATGCAGAAAAATATGCACATGAAATTGAAAAGTACAAAGCTGCTGGAAGCAAATTGAAAGCAGCTTATCCTGATGGAAAAATTCCCAGTGAGGAAACGCTTGTCAAACAAAGAAATATATGGATAGAGCAGCGTGAGCGGTCAAACAGCGAGTATCAGTCGGTAAAGGCAGAACTAAAAGATATTGACTATGCTCGTCAGGCGATTGATGATTATCTCCAAATGCAGCATACTGTATCGGAACAAAAGAAACGAGAGGGCGATTTGGAGTGATTGTCTGGCAAAGAAAAAGCACAGGTATTCCTGTGCTTATGATTCGTTTTCTGTTTGATTAGGGGCAGTGCTATCATCAGAGCGTAATAGTTGTTCATACGTTTCAATTGCCTGATTGATAAATGCGTTTAGACTGATTCCATAATTTTGAGAGAGTTCTTGTAAATTTTTCTTTTTTCCTTTTGGAATATAAACTTTCAATGTGTCATATAATTTATCTTTTATTTTTGTATTTCTAGTGTATTCCTCGTGTCGCTGTTCCTGTGTCATCTCAGAAAATTTTTTCTTGCTTGCTGCTCCTTTTTGAGAACATTCAGTACAGAGCTTCTGGTTGCCAGTGTTTCTTACAAATTCTTTTCCGCATTCTTGGCATATTGCAGTTGCACCAACAATGTT
>JAUNJC010000186.1 GCA_030523195.1 Oscillospiraceae bacterium | reverse complement strand
TTGTTGTAGTTGTTATGACAGAACCGCCGCTTTGGAAACCGCTGCCAATGGTTGTGATGGAAGAAGTATAAGCAACCAGAGCCGCTTTCAGTCCTTCATTGACTGCATAGCTTGCATCGTCTGCATCGTTATCAAACTTCCATTGGAAGTCACCACCGTCTGCACGACCTGCTTTTGCGGCTACAATAGCGGGAACCTCTTCCGGATCATCTGCCTTGTAGCTATACATAATGCTGCTGGTGTCAAAATTATTATAAGTCGTACCGCCGGCAACCGTCTTGACACTGCTTGGAACGGTTTCGGATGGACTGCTTACTTCGTAGGCGTCAAACTGTGTATTGTCCTGTGCATAGGTGATATAGCTGGCAGCTCCTTCAATGTGGTTATTGTAAGCCTTGATAATACCGCCATTTTCACCGGAGAAAGTGCCTTCGCCCTTTGCATCTGTTCCCTGACCGGAACTCATCATAGGATTTTTGCAGTTTCTGAAGTAATTGTTTTCAACAAATGCAGAAGCTCCCATGGTAACGCCGACACCATACTTGGCGTTGCCGTCAAAGTAGTTGTTGTAGGAGTGTACCGAACAGGTTCGGATACGAGGATGACGAGAGTCAGAGTGGTCGTACCAGTTGTGGTGGTAAGTGATGTAGTTTTCCGTACTTTCTGACTTCATGCCTTGTAGGTTGCACTTACCATTGTCCCAGAAATGGTTATAGGAGTGTGTGATATAGGAAGAGGTTTTGGTATCCAGAGCACCATCGCCCTTTACTTGGTCGGCATCAGAACCAGCGTCCCCATAGAAGAGATCACAGTTATGAACCCATACATGGTCATTATTTTGCTGTAGCCCAATATCATCGCCTTCCCCGCTGTTGCAGTTCATGAAACCGATGTTTCTAACTTCTACATTGCTTGCATTGGCAATTCTCAGACCGAAGCCATTGAATACGGTATCGGCACCAATGCCTTCGATGGTAACGCCGCAGCTCAGTCTCTTAGAAGCACCATTTCCCTTAATCAGCATATCGCCATCTTCTAAAACTTTTGGATCTGTGATATTGCCGACGCATCGAATACAAAGTGGTCTGGTTTCATAACCTTTCTGATAAGCGTTGAGAATATTTTGGATACCAGTGGAAGGTGTTGTTGCCCCCTTGGAACTGGTTACAACGTCCATGGATACGGTATCTTTTGTCTGCTCTGTTACATATAATACAACTGCATCGCTTTTCAGCGTGCCATCGTCGTTGTACGCACCAGAAGAGGTACCGTTTACAAATCCGAAACCACTTCTGTCATGTGCTGTAACAGTAACCGTTTCTTCTGCTGCACCAGACAATTCTTTCGAACCGCTGACCGGAACGACTTTCATGGTATAGCTGCCAGCTTTCAAGCCGACTGCATCTGCCCGAAGATGTCCGTCTTTATATTGACGAATCAGCATACTGTCTAATTGTACCCCGTTGCAGTATACATTATAACCATCTGCACCACTGACTGGCTGCCATTCTACAGCAGCAGATTCTGCATAACCTGTAGACTTGGTAATGGAAACGCTGCTTGCTGCCAGCAGAGAGAGATTTTCTTCCCAGCCTGTACTTGCAGCTGGTACAGCGTCTTCTGCAAAGCCAAGCAGTTGTGAGGGAAGTGCTGCTACCGCAGTAACGGCTGCAACTAATGTTGCTACAATCCCTTTTTTTAGACTAAATGTTTGTCTCAAATGAATATCCTCCTTTTTTGCAGTCTCAACACATTGAGAGTTCTGCAATCCATCTAATTTAAGAATACACCTTTTCTATAGAATTGTCAATCTGTAAAAATGCTGAAAAAGTCGTTCTTAATTTGTGCATATTGTATAAAAATAAAAGGAGTTTTTGTGAAGCATTTCGATTTCAATGGATAGATATCTGATTGAAAACAGACGTTTTTTTAATTTTTGTTCATTTTTTAAGATATTCACTCTATGTGTAAAAGATCGCTTTTTGCGGTGCAGAAATGGAATGAAAATGCATAATTTTATGATTTTTACATTTGATTTTTTGTTGAAATTTTACAAATCCAAATTTCAATTCAAGATTAAAAAGAAAACAGTTGACAAACAATTTGGAACCGGATATAATAAAAATGATGATTTCTTGTCAGAATTTGTACCAAACACATGAGAAAACTCTGATTTTTGAAAAACAGATATAGAAAGAAAGGATCGATTGCATTGAACGAAACGCAGAGAGAATCCCATTCTGGGCATCCACCCACACCTATTTCCAGAGATCAGTTGCAACAACAAATGCAGACTGCTTTAAATGGTGGACAAATGCGGCCCAGAAAGAAAAAGCAGCAGGGAACGGAACATAAGCGCATTTCCGATTTGTCAAATAATCGTAGTTCTGCAAACAAAAATCGCTACAGCAGTTCCAGAGAATCTATGCCACGTTCCGCTGGAGAAGCAAAGGCAGAAAAACTTCGGCAGATTAAAGCTTCCGTTGCCTCCGCTTCGCAAGGAATTTATACCGATGAAGCACCGTCTGCAACTGCTGCGGAAGCCCAGCGGTATGTACATCGCCGCAGTAATGCACCTATGCCATCCAATTCCTATTCAAGCCGAAACAGCAGACCCAGTCAATCCAAACAGCCGGCGCGTTATAAT
>JAUNJC010000041.1 GCA_030523195.1 Oscillospiraceae bacterium | reverse complement strand
CATATGTCCACAATAATGACACATCAGCTGGTCGCTCACTTTGTGATACGTCATGGGTACACTGCAATTTGGACAATAGATTGGTTGATTACAATCACAACAACTGATAATTGTATGATATCCTCTTCGATTCAATAACAATAGTACCTGTTTCCCAGCCGAAATGGTTTCCTGCATGGCACGAATCAGAGTGTTACTGAACGGTGTGGCATTCCCAAGCTGTCGTTCCTGATTCATATCCACCACTTTCACTTCTGGCAGCGGCATATCACGATATCGCTGCTTCAATTCCAGCAGTGTATAGATTCCTTTTTTCGCATAATAGTAGCTTTCAATGGACGGCGTCGCCGATGCCAACAACAACGGGCAATGATGTGTCTGACATCGTTTTCGGGCAACCGCCACTGCATGGTAACGGGGGGCATTGTCAGACTTGTAGGTGCGTTCGCCCTCCTCATCCACAATCATAATTCCCAGCTTTTGCACAGGTGAAAAAGCTGCACTGCGTGTACCAATTGCAATTTTTGCTGTTCCAGACTGCATTCGCCGATAGGCATCCTGCCGCTGCCGGTCAGATAATGCACTGTGCATGACCACAACGGCATTTCCAAACAGACTTTGAAATTGTCCAACCATTTGCGGTGTCAATGCAATTTCCGGCACCAACACAATTGCTTGCTTTCCCATTTGCAAGGTTTCCGCAATGAGTTTCTGAAACACACGAGTTTTTCCGCTGCCTGTAACACCATGCAATAAAAAATAAGCTGTTTTTTCTGCAATGACATCCTGCAAAACCTGCTCCATCACTGCCTGCTGTGCATCCGAAAGTACAATGTCTGAAAGTGATTCCACTACAGAAACAGAGGCAGAAATAAATTCTGCCGGCTGCATAACAGCAATCACCAAACCGTTTTTTTCTGCGGACTGCACAACAGATTTGGTAATCCCACAACGACGGCATGCCTCTTTTTCCGGCAGTGTGCCAGATTCCTGTAATAACTTCACCAAAAGCCGCTGTTTCTGCGTCATTTTTCGTTCTGGCAGCACTTCCGGCAGCGATATCATCTTCACCAACGGTTCCTGCACTCTTGGCTTAGCGGCTGCAACCGTTTGCAAAAATCCTTTCTCTAACAACTTTTCTGCAAGCGGATCCTGCAACTGCTTTTGAAAGGCTGCCGCTGTTTTCGCCTGCTGCAAAGCATAATAGTAAGCTGTTTCTTCCTCTGAAAGCGATACCTCTGGTGCTGGTTCCGTCAAGCATATTCTCTGTACAACTTGCAACTGCATCCCAATCGGTAAAATGGTACGAATGGCATCACAATAGGTACAAAAAGTTACCTCCCGCAGCCAAAATACCAAATCCAGCTGTTCCTTCTGTAAAACTGGCAATGCGTCTACAACAGAAAGAATCGGCTTAACAACAGATTCCGGCGGCGTATCCTGAATTTCTAACACCATGCCAATCCGTTCTCGATTACCTCTGCCGAACGGCACAATCACACGACAACCGACCGCAACGGGGCTTGTCGCCTGATATGTAAACAAACGATCAAAAGAATAGGCAGTATCCCAAACTGCAACACCTAAAAATACAGTCTCTGATGTTTCTGTCATCATCGCTTAGTTATGATTCAGATTCTCACTTTCGATGATCCGATACTTTCCAGCAGCCAATTCATCTACGGCTGTCTGTACCGGCTTTTCTTCCAATGTTTTCTTCTGGTCATACAACTCGTCTGCAATTTCTCTTGCGCGCTTAGCAATACCAACTACAACAGAATAGCAGCTTTCACTTTTATTCATCAATTGATTCAAGGATGGTCTCAACATACTCATGATTCTAATACCTCTTTCACTTTTTCTTTTTTATTTCTATGACGGATTCGCTCCGCAGCAATGATCTGTAAAATTTCCTCTGCCGCCACTTCTACTTCATCATTGATGACAAGATAATCATAATGCACTGCACAGGGAAGTTCCCGATCAATTTGTGCAATTCGCTCCTGAATGGTTTCCTCTGACTCAGTTCCACGCCCGTAAAGACGCCGTTTTAACTCTGCGATACTAGGTGGTGCAATGAAAATCGAAACCGCATCTGGGCAATTTTCTCGCACCTGTGCCGCACCAACTACCTCAATTTCCAAAATCACATCTTTTCCTTCGTTTCGCATGGTTTCTACCGCTTCTCTTGGGGTTCCATAATAGTTTCCGCAATATTCTGCATGCTCTAATACACCATTCTGTGCAATCAACATTTCAAATTGTTCTTTTGAAACAAAATGATACTGCACACCGTCCACTTCGCCTTCTCTCGGCTGCCGTGTGGTCATTGAAATGGAATAATACAAATTCTGCTTCTTCATAACTTCTTTTAAGACAGTTCCTTTTCCACAACCAGACGGACCGGAAATCACCAATAATAATCCTTTCCGCATTGCAAAAACACCAGCCCTTCTATTCCATATTCTGAATTTGTTCTCGTATTTTTTCAATCTCAGACTTCATCTCTACCACAAGTTTTGTGATGTCCAAATTTTGTGCCTTAGAACCAATGGTATTCACTTCTCGATTCATTTCCTGCACCAAAAAATCCAATTTTCTGCCAACTGGCTCTTCAGATGACAAAAGTTGTTCGCACTGCTGCAAGTGACTATGCAGCCGAACCGTTTCTTCATCAATCGCCACTTTTTCTGCAAATACAGCTGCTTCTGTTACCAACCGCTGGGTATCAATACATTGATTTTCCAGTAAAACCGCTAATTTTTGATATAAGCGATCATAATATTTCTGCTGCATAACAGGTGCTTCTGCCTCTATCTTAGCAAGATTCTCAGCAATTTTCTGCAAACGGAACTGTACATCTTGTTGCAGCTTTTCGCCCTCAAGCTGCCGCATCGTTATAAAATGCTGTAACGCTTCCTGTAAAGCGACTTCCGTATCTCGCCAAATTACATCTTCTTCCATCTCCAGCTTTTGCACCGTACAAACATCTGGAAGATGCAGCAAAGTAGAAAGTGTTACATCATCCTGTAGTTGCAGCGTTTCATTGGCTTCCCGCAATGCGGTACAATAAGCATTTGCCATATCCAAATTGACAGATACGGTGCTGACAGCAGAAACAGGAAGCTGTATTGTCAGATTTACTTCCACTTTTCCTCGTGCAGCAACCTGCTGCACACATTTTTTCACACGTTCTTCCAGAAAGCCATACGCTCTTGGCAATCGTATTGTACACTCCAGAAAGCGATGATTGACGGAACGCACTTCTGCCAGAATATCTACGCCGTCTGCCAAAAAATGCCCTCTTCCGAAGCCGGTCATACTTTTGATCAAACTGATACCCTCATTTCTGCATAAAAATTAAAACAGGAACGTCATTCCTGCTGATATAAAATTCCAGAATCCTCTGCTGTCCAGTAGGCATTCCAGCTATCATGTATAATTTACTATTATAGCATTTTTCACGAAAAAAATCAAGGCTATTCCTGAAAAGAATTCCATTTCTTTTCCTTGCCCTATTTGCACCAAATAACAGAAAAACATGTTCCAGCTATATCAAAAATTTAAAGAAAAGACTACTGCAACTTCCTACAGTAGTCTTCAAAATATTCAAAAAATAATATCAGCCTAACAATATTTCAAGTTCCATTCAGTTTTATGACCGCACATAAAATCCATATTTAAAGAAAGGGTATTCCACATTACTTTTTGTAAAAAACAACACACTTTATACTAGGCTCTATTGCAAAATCTACAATTTTGCAATACCGGCAATGAATTGCCGGTGGTGGCTTTGCCACCAAGAGCCGCCGTTCATACTGTCCTCGCAAAGCCGATGGCTTTGCAGCCGCTTTTAGCGGCACTGCAAACAACACCGTTGTTTGCAATAGAGGACAGTATATATTGCATCTTACACTATGTATTCTTCTTTTGCAGTGTCTCTGATGTCTCCTTTTTTTGAGATAATTTTCGATTGGTATCGTTCTTTAAAATTGTATAGAGCACAGAAGTCAATGGAATAAAAAGAATCATACCAAATACACCAAACAAATTCTGCCCAAGTAAGACTGCAACTAATACCCAAAAAGAAGAAAGCCCAACAGAATTTCCTACAACCTTTGGATAGATAAAATGGCCCTCAATAAATTGTACTACAAGATAAACAATAATACAGAGCAGTGCTTTCCATGGATCAATCATCAAATTCAGCAATGCTCCCGTACAGCATGCCAAAAACGCCCCTACAAATGGAATAAAGGAACAAATTGCTGTTAACACCCCAATCAACCCCGAATAAGATATACCACAAATTGCAAATGCCAAAAATATCAAACTGCCTAATATAATTGCTTCCAAGCATTGACCACACAGAAAGCTTCGAAATGTCTGTAAAATTAATTGAACAATATCTTTTATTTTCTGACAAGTCTTTTGCTGCAAATTTGCTGTCATCAACTTCTCTAACTGCCTGCCGATTTTACGTTTTTCCAGTAATAAATAAATGGCAAGAATAAATCCAACCACGGCATCCACCACCACACTTGCTGTGTTGGCAGCAGCAGAAAAGATTGTGGGAACCCAATTACCAACGCCAACAATCAACTTTTGCAGCAGTTGCCCCTGTTCTACATTTTCCAGCCATGTTTCCAGCAAAGCAGTGTCTATTCCATAATTGGCCAGCTGATCCATCCACTTTGGTAAGTTTACCTGTACTTTATTATAAATATCACGAATCGAATGCACCAACGCCGGAATTACAATCACACAAACTGCTACCAATACAACTACAACAGAAAGTAACGCTAGAATCAAACTTATGCTATCCAAAAATCGTTCACTATGTTGTTTTCTCGTATGCCTTTGAAGCAAATTACGATATCCATTCATGGGAATATACAGGAAAAATGCTGTAATACCGCCAACCAAAACCGGCTGAATCAACTCAAATAAAAATGAAAATGCAAAGGATGCTTTTTCAAAGTTAGCAAGAATTAGAAAAATAGCAGCAATAAAGAGAACCGCTGCAAAAACTTTTCGTTTCCATTGTTTCATAGATATATATGCCTCATTTCACACAATCATTTCATTTTTTTACGGTACTGATACCGGCGATATTGATTTTGAAAAAACTGCCAGAAATCTTTTCCAAAAAACAATAAGATATTTGCAAATGCAAATAAAATGGAAAGACGCCCCGACCAATTGTTCATAATAAATTCTATCAGCAAAAAGGCAACATCCAACCATGCCAGCCATTTCATTTTTACAGGCAAAATAAAAAATAACATAACCTGAAAATCTGGATAAAGTAAAGCAAATGCCAGAAACAACGAAAGGTTTAAATAGGTATTACCAACATACCCAGTAATCAAACCAGATAAAATAGTTCCAATAATACCACAAAAATAGAAAACATTAAACCGAAAACTTCCCCATTGCCGCTCTAAACCACTGCCAATCAGCCAATAAAAATACATCGAAAACAAAATCCAAAGTGGACTGGAATTTATGGGAATAAACAAAAAAGACAAAATCCGCCAAACTTCGCCATGAAAGATGGCATTTCGATCAAAGTAAAGATATTGCGAAAGCGTAATGCCGTATTGTGCAAAGAGAAACAAATCCGATACAAATACGACTGCCATACCTACCAGAATCAAATTCATCAAGTTTGGAATAGAAAATCGCCCAATCTTACGCTCTAATCGATCCAACCATGTAGACTGCATATACATACTCCTTTCTATTTCCCCGATTGATTTATCTTTCCCTTTTCACAGAAAAACTACACTGTATATCATTTCACAGAATCCTCTATTACAAAATCAAAACATGTGATTTTGCACTCCAACTTCGTATAAAACATTATAGCATACTTTTTGCAAAAAGCACAATAAAACATAAAAAATTAACATTTCAGAAAAATAAAACGCCATTCCGGTTCTATCCCAGACATGACGTTTTTAATCTATTTTATTTTATTCAGATATCATCCGATTACAGCGTACTGTCACACGCTCTGCACCACTAAGCGTACAGGTAAATAAAGTCAAATCCCAGTCACCTGCCTCCATTTCAAATGTTGCAGTATCCGGCAAAATTTCTATCTGCATCACTTCATAGTGGTATACATTTCCCTCCACATCTGTAAAATCTAAAAGAGCACCACTATCCAACTGCCGAATTTTTCCAAAATGAGTATTATAGTTATGTGCTGCAATAATCATATCATCTGTCAGATAACTTCCAGCATATCGGCAAGGCGTATATCGCAATTGATCATACACATAGTGATTAAAAATGGGAAGTTCTATCTGTAAAGAAGGAATGGAAAGCAATCCTATATACCATTCCCCATCAATCTCACACCATGTTTCTTCTGCATCTGCCATATAAAAAGATTCTTCTGTTGTATAAACTTCCCAAGCATCTGCAATGACAGGTCTTGTTGTGGTCTGCGGTGAAGTATTTTCAACATTGATTACAGAACCGTCCGCATTCGTATAAAATGGCTGCACCGTTGTGGTTGTCTGCTGTGTTTGCACGGGTACAACTGTAGTAGAAATAGGCGTATTTCCGCCATCTGGCATTGCTTCTGCCGACATTGCCGACTTCAGTTCCTCTCGAATTTCTGCCGCAATTTTTCCGCTGTGGCTGCTTTCATACCAATTCCAGACAGCAAGAGACAGTGCTGCTATCAGCAGCACTGCCCCCGCCAGCATTACATAATGTCCTGCTTTTAATCTTTTCATGCATTAGTCCTCTTTTTTATCCATTCGCCAACCAATTCCCATTAAAACCAATCCACCAACCGCCATACAAGGCACTGGCCACCAAAGCTGTCCAGTTGCTGGAAGTTTTGTGGTTGTCGTGGTGGTGGTTGAAGTAATACTACTCGTTGTACTGGAAGTCGTGCTGGTAGTTGTACTGGTACTGCCCGTTGTTGTTTCTGTACTGGTTGATGTCGTTTCTGTATCGCTGCTTGTTGTTGTTTCTGTTATTGTAGTCGTTGTTGTCGTGGTGGTATCTGTTGTTGTAGTCGAGGTTAATGTCTCTGATCCAGTACTATTATAGGAATTCACAATCAAGAATTGCGTTTCATTTTGCTTATAGACAACCAAATAATTATCTGGCACAAAAACTTCCTTTACATGCCACTCATCCAATTCGCTGGCTTCCCAAGAGTATGACCAGTTATTCTCCGCATTCAGAGTAATTTCCTGCATCATTTGATCATTACAATACAACTGAACAAGCAAATCTGCCGGACGACTTGATACCTGATTTTCATCATGCTGCCAAACTTTACGCAATGTATACATAACAGAAGAAGAAGTCGTAAATGGTCTGACAGTAAACTTCGGATAGGCATTCCAGTTAAACGTAGTACTGCCCTCTTCCGTTGTTAGATGAAGCAATGCTGGAGCCGGAATATATCGCTTCTCACCAACGACAACGGGTTTTCCCATAATGAGATAAACGCCCATTTCCAGCGGTGCAAACGAAACCGTACCGTTGGCATCGGTTTTTCCAGCCGCAAGTGGTGTAATGGCATCAACCGCAGCCAGATTTGCTAAGGTGTCTGCCGCATCCTGTACCGCAGCTGTTGTATCCAACTTTCCACTGACCGGATAATCTGCAAAATCCCCATCCAATAGCAGTTCTCCATTAGCACCATAATCGCCGACACGATACAGCTTCCACTCCATGTCCGGCAAAACGATATCCTGCTCTTTACAAATCAGCGTCAACGTTCCATCCGCAGCAGCGGCCGATGAAATTGGTGTCAGCCAAAAACAGAAAAAGAACACAAGTGCTGCTGCACTATAGGCAATTCGGGAAAGGTATTTTTTTTGCATCATTCGCACATTCACTCACCATCTTTCAGATTTTTCTCATTGTATAATAGGGAAAGCGGATTTTCGTGTGGGAATTTCCGTTTTTTCTGTTTACCGCTCATGCCCCAGAAAATCAACAAACCTAACAATAACGGAGCAGAAAGACAAGGCACAACCAACATGGGGTCCAATTGCATAGCATCTGCGGAAACCGTTGCATGAGACTGATATTTAGTTTCAATTCGTCTGGAGCGAATCAGCAGACGATGGGAATTGACCCCATAAGGCGTACAAGTCATCAATGTGACCATATCCCGTTCGGGTTCAATATAGAGATTTTCAACTTCTTCCGGCAAAATAATACGGATTTCCTCCACTTCATAGGTCAAAACCTGATCTAAAACCGTAACCGTAAAAGTATCGCCCACCACAAGCTGGTCAATATCGGTAAACAACTTTGCAGAGGGCAATCCTCTGTGAGCAGAAATGACAGCGTGGGTATTGACACCGCCAACCGGAAGAGACGAACCTTTCAAATGCCCAGCAGCAATATTGAGGACTTCCTCACTGGTACCATGATAAATCGGTAACTCTACATGAATTACGGGAATCGTAATATACCCCATAATCCCCGTACCGGAGATATTTAAAAGGTCATCATAGCCGCCAATCTGGTCAGCATTGGAAAACGGGGTTGGCAGGTGGTAGAGGATTTCGTTGTAGTCCTTTGCCTGCTGTAATAAGAGCTGGGTCTCACTGTCATCCATTTGTTCGACTGCCTGACTATAGGAGGCAATGGCACGGGATTGCGTTTTGGAATTCCACCAGTCGCTGATGGTTGGGTACAGCATTACGGAGAGCCCCACCAGTAATATGAAAATTAGTAAAATGGTTGAAATAATACTTGATTTTTTTCTCATGAGGCACTCCCTAATGCCTGTCGGCAGGAACCCCCGCCGACAGACTGGATATTAGGATGAATCGGTATCAAACCGGATGAATTTACGAATGATTATTCAGCGTCCTTCTTTGCACGCTTCTTGGTGATGAGCAGGACACCAGCACCAGCAACCAGTACGCCGCCGCCTACATAGAAGAGGGTTGTACCGATGCCACCGGTTCCAGGAAGCTGTGTGCCAGAACTGTTGGCAACTTCAATCGTAACATTACCAGCAGCAAGATCTTCATCAGTCGTTGCTGAATCATAAGAACCTTCACCAGTAGCTGCACCATTGGTAAGCGTAATGGCTGTCAACTGTTCACCAGTTCTACCATCACCTATACCATCTGCAGGATCACTTGTATCTGCATTCGGACCAATTGCATCTGCACTTTGTGTATTATTCGTGGTTGCACTAATTACAAGTGTCAACGGCTGAATTGCATTGTATCCAGAAGGTGTTGCAATTTCCGTCAAAGTATATGTACCATCGTCAAGACCTGGAATCTTAATCTCTACATCTTTCGTAGAAGTGAACTTACTTACAGTCGTTACATTAGCCCAATCAAAACCATCTGCTGATGTATCAACTTTTTCCCACGTATGTGCACCTGTAGTTTCATCAATCTTTAAGTATTTTCCAGATTTATCGGAAAGAACGAAGGTCGCATCTGCCAACAAAGCTTTTGTTGCATCCGATGAATCATACTTGTGAACATCCAGTTCATACGTGAATACAACTACGCCATCCTTCGGTGTTTTACCTGTTTCATCAGGTGCTTTTGTTCCATCACCCGTATTGTTCGGGTTGTTAGAGAACGTAAGATCAACATCATTGTAGTTACCCACTCTACCAATTACAGCATCGGTATCCAGTGTCGCATCATAATCAACCTGAACCTTTGTACTTGCAAGTGTACCCTCTGCTGACTTATATTTCTGCACATCAATTACCTCAACTGTAATATCAATGCCCGCATCACCCTTATCATCAACAGTTGCCTTAATGTTACCATCTGTTGATGTTGCTTTTCCTTCAGAAATTGTAAGTTCTTCACCAGCAAAAGTACCAATTACACCAATTGTAAGTTTTGTTGGAGCTACAAAACCTTTATCAAGATGGTCTGTAAACTTAATGTAGTAATGATTATACTCATCAATCTTCGATGGCAATGTAGCAATCAACTTAAATGGAACTGGTTCACTGATACCATAGTCAGCAACGTCATTATATTGTGCCCCATATTCAGTGGCATTTTCCCATGAACCAGTCTTATCATCTTCCTTTACCTTCTTCACAACAGTCGGAAGAGAAGACTTTACGGTAATCTCTGCACCAGTTTCGGCATCATATACCCCCAAAAGATGATAGGTCTTAGAACCGTAATCTCCTGTTAAGTCGCCTTCAACAATAATGTAATAACCATCTTGGCTTACATTACTAAACGTTCCATTTGCAGCAGTACCAGCAATTTTCAATAAGCTCGCATTTTTGCCCAACCACTGTGACAGTGCTTCTACCTTTGTTTTATCCGTTGTTTTTCTATCTGCTGCCAATGTATACTCATACAATGCCTTTGCAATAGAAGCGGCAGTGGTCTGCGTTGGCTCTGTCCAGCCTACCAAGCCATTCGTAGCATCCTTCAATGCATTCAAAAATGCAGTTGTTTTTGCATCTGCATCTGCATCACCATTCCAAGCCCACTTCACATTATTCAATGCACCAAGAGAAGTTGGATTACTAATGTTTGCAGTTTCAGCATCACCACTGAAAATCTGATATAATGTATATGTATGTGTTGCAGTATCGACACTATCAACACCAGTAATTGTAATCGTATCTTTTGTTGGTGCTGCACTTGCTGTCATAGAGCTCATTGGCACTGCTGCACAAGCTGCCATCATTACGGCTGCTGCAAACGTTGCGACTCTTCTTGTTCTTTTCGTGTTTTTCATAATAAACGCTCCTTCTTTTCCTGAGCTTTCGCTCATTTCAGTTTTCATTTGGACGGTGACCACTTGTCATTTGCCGCCGTCGGTTCTCTGTTTGTTCAGAACTTCTTGAACTCATTGTAACATATAACGTTTCCCTTGTCAAGAAGTTCTGAAACATTTTTACATTTTACTCAACATCGAACCTTTACTTTTGTTTATTTTGTACATTTTCTTCTACGAAAACGTCTGATAAGGTGAGTTGTTGCGAGTCCGCCGCAGCCGCCGCCCAGCATAAACAGACCAGCGATGGTATACCATCTTGTGCCGATTCCGCCTGTGGATGGCAGTTCATAGGATTCGTTTTGCGTTTTGGTATTCCGGATGGTTGCCGTCGCATCCCCCGGATTCGCAGCATCAATGACATAAGTGGTGTCATTGTTGGCATCATCAAAGAGATAGCTTACCTCGTAGTTAGAGAGTTCTCCTTCTCCGGCACTGACTTCTTCTACCCAGTAGTAGTATGGAGCATTGCCGCTGTAAACAGGAAGATCTGGAACAATGTAGATCCATCCCTCACCGTCTGGCCCAGAAGTCGGGCTGAGGGTGATGGTAGCAACATCATCTATAAAGTCTACAGGGGTATTCGCAGCACCCAGCATAGGCATGATTTCTTCTGCGGCTACACTGGCTGCTCTTACTTGCTGAGGGGCAGTGCGGGAGACAGAAGAAGGATATACAACATATTTCTCTTCTCCACTTGCATTTTTACAAGTCAATACATATCTAATGTTCCATGAACTTCCATTAGGAATAAGGTCTAATACTGAAATATTATCCCCAAAAGTAAGTGTACCCAATGCCTTTTCGCCATCTGATACAAAAGTATACCCTTCATTTATCCCAGTACCCCAAGGATGACCACCCACAAATTTCCATTCACCATTGACAGTATTAACATTTCCGCCACCTTGACTGCCATTTAATTGAAAATAAAAATTATTACTTCCACTTGTTCTTTCAAATTCTATGACAATCTTTGTTGCACTATATCCTGATGGAATGCTAACACTATGATTGCTAGAAAGCACTGCCGTACTATTTGGTAAATCTGGCTCGCCCTTTATAGTTACATTATAAGTTGCTTTCACACCATCATTTCGTGTTGCTGTAATAACAACTTCACCCTTTGTCACACCAGTTACATTACCATTTCCATCCACAGTTGCATTTCCATTAGAAGCTGACCATGTAAATGTGCCATAAGGTTTATCAATTTCTAACTTAATAGGATCACCGCCAGCCATCACTTCACTCGGTCCACTGATTTCAAATGTTTCAGGCAAAGAGATGCTAATTGTAGCCGTTGTCTCCAAACCATCTGCCGTAGTTGCTTTCACGGTAACCTTGCCAGCAGCATTTGCAGTCATCTGAGAACCGTTCAGCGTCACCAAATTTGCACCTTCTATAATGGTGAACGTTGCGGAAACCTCACTATTGCCCTTCTTTGCGGTTAAGGTTCCGGTCTCGCCTGCTACCATGGTAAAGTTCTGCACACCATCCAAGTAAATCTCCAGTGCGGATACCGTTACTGCAATTTCTTCTGTGGTCTTACCATCTGTAACTGTAATCGTTGCCGTGCCTTCTGCTTCACCATAAATTGTAATCTGATTACCATCACATGTTACCGTTGCAATCTCTGGATTTGAAGAAGTAACTTCTGTAACGTTCTTGTTTGCGGTTACTGTCACATCTTTCCCAACGCCAACAGAAGCTGTTGCAGGTACTTGCAGAATCAAATTATCCTTCACATCATCCGGCACATCATTCAGACTTGTTGCTCGATGAATCTTTACCGTGATTGCAGTCGGCAAACCTTCCGTTAATGCTTCCCCATTTTCATCCATCCAGACCTTATTTACCGTCAAGGAAATGCCTCTTGTGTTGGTTACATGCAGTGTACCTGTAGTTCCTTCTACAGCAAGAAGACCATCTTTCTCCCCATATGATGTGGTATAACCATCCAAAACTTCTTCTCGAATCCTATAGTAGTATTGGTTTCCATTAATATCTTGTGTCGGAAGATCGGTATACTTATAAATCCACGTGTTTTCACTAGACAATCCTGGATCTATAGGCGGCATTGCAATCGCTGTATCCACCCAGGTTTCCCCATCGGTACTCTGTTGCAGAATCAAAGAAATCTTTTCCCGATTGGTAGAATCCGTTGCCGCATTATCATTTACCCAAGTTTTCTCTACAGAAAGTGCTGTCTTCGGGATACTTCTCTTGTTGGCTACTGTAATTGGTGTTCCACTACCAGCTTTTTGTGCGTTGCTTGAACCATCATTCGGAATGATATTGCCGGCAGCATCTGTTATTTCTTTTGTCCAACCAGTTGGAACATTGGTTTCCACTACATAGTATTCGTCGCTTGCACTACCGCCTACAATGTCACAGGAAGCCATCCAGTTGTTATCTTTGTTGAGAGTGATAGTGCCTAATTTTTCGCTTTTGTAGTAACCATTAATAGCTATTGCAAAAGCTTGTGCCATTTTTGTAATACCTTTTTTGCTAAGATGACAACCATCATAATAATCCTCATCTTTATCTATCTTACTATTGACATCTACAAAATAAACTTTATAACCATCAATATTCAGATCACGTACTACACTTCCAACATAGCTATTATAATTATCCACTAAAGCATTCATTTGTTCTTCGATTTCTTTAGTAGTACCTGTAATGCCATATTTTTTCTCTTCTCCCCAATCACGCAATGTATTGCCAGAAGAAGTATTTCCACATTGATTACTATAAGCAAAATCACCAGTGTAATTAAGATATGGAATACTTGCCAAAAATATTGGCTTTGATTTAAGTACTTCTTGATTAGAATATAGTTGTTTAATCATTTTTTGCAAATCATTAGTATCATTCCCATCCGAACCATATTTTACATTATGAAGTACATTATTTGTTCCAAGCATAATACAAATTATATTATCGCCATCTGATATACTTTTCCCATTTGAATAACTAATTTCTTGTCCACCTTGACTAGTATTGTTAATTGTTACATTCTTAAATGAACCATAATCGCTGCTTTTCAGTAATGTCCCTAAATAGGCATCTGAAGCATATGTTTCATTTGATTCATTCCAACCACTGCCTTGGCTAATTGAATCCCCAAAAGTCTGGATTTTAAGCATCTCTGGAACTTCAGTCTTCTTATACACATCCAACGTAATTGGCGGCAAATTACTCATATTATCCTCTACAAGATTACCATCTTCATCATATACATTTACAATCTGTTTTCCGTTTTCATCGTACCAAACCTTTTGTGCCACAATGGAATTTCGGGAATTGGATATTGTATATGTGGTTTTACCGTTTGTCTGTGCATTCAACGTATAACTTGGCTGATACTTGCTGGTTCCATTCGGATTTACACTGCTTGCATCCTGAATGGTTGACTGGCCCAGATCTTCATACACATAATAATAATACTTCTGTGCTGGCGTTGTGCTTTCGTCTTCTATTGCAAGATCCGTCCAAATATACTTCCAACTGTTTGCAGCATTCAAGTCTACCTCATAACTTGGAAGTGTCTGTCCTTCTTCTGCAGGACCTGTCGGCGAAACCATTTTTTCTGCATGATACTTTTCCAATACTGCTGTTGTCAGGTTTGCCAGTTCTGCATCTGGAATCTTTTCTGTAGAACGCCATACAGAAACATGAATCGAATCCTCTGCATGAATTTCTGTACCATCATTCCATTGCTTTCTCACTTCCAAAGAAGTAGAAGAAGGAACATTGCTCTTATTGGTAATCGTAATGTCACCGGAATTTTCATTCAAATTGAATACGCAGCTGATAACATAATGGTTGAGTTGTGCCGTTTCCCCTTCCGGAACCTCTTCCTTTGCAATGTAACTCTTGTAATTCAACTGCTTACTGCCAAGCAAAGCCGTAATGTCCTTTGTCCAGTTTTCCGTTTTCTTCAATTCTACGTTTGAGAAGATCGGAGATGGTGTCTGTGCACCATTTTCATCTACACCATAGATAGAAACCAGAATTTTATCCGGTATCTTATTTTCGCTTAACGGATTGTTATTGGCATCTTTCCATTCCTTCTGCAACATCAGCTTTTGGGTATTCTTTACTGTAATAGAAGTATCTGTGTTTGCCGCATTGCCAACATAAATTGGTAAATACGAACCAACTTCCGATGTCTCACCCTCTACTGCTTCTGTTTTAAATGTCCCATCGCTTTGCAAAGTATATGTCTTTCCGCCAATGGTATATGCCGTTTCCTTGATGTAGTAATAAATCGGCTTGTTTCCGGTTCCGCTATCCAAACCATTTGGCAAATCTGTCCAAATATTCTGTTTTCCATCCAACATTGCCATCGGTATGGTCTTTGTAGCAGAAAATGTCTCACCTTCTGGAATTTGAATCCCCAAATCGGCTGGATCTACAAGTTTTGCATTATCTGGCATCCCTGTTGTTACCTTTTTATCAGACCAGTACAATTCTACTGTAATGCTCGAATCTGCTTGTTCTGCTTCTGTTGCAGAACCAATCCACTGCTTGCTAACAGAAAGATCAATCAATTCGTTATTGGGAATTTCAATATTATCGCCAGATTTAATCTGCATCACTTGATTTGCCGTAATGCCTTCCGGATAAGAAGAAATTGTACTATTATAAGAGAAGTAATTGGTATGCCGGTACTTTGTCAGGAAGTTGCTGTAATCTACGCCGTTATACTCCGTTGTTCCCTCATTCATATAACGCAGCAACATTTCCCGAAAGGCAGCTGCATTTCCATTCAGCAGATTGGAACCAGCATAACCATTCGGAACAGAAATTTCTACCAGTTTATAAAGGGTATTTTGTCCCAATACAACTTGATATGCTTCCTGTACATTGATTTCCAGTGCATCTGGATCTACCTTTGCACCTTCAAATCCGGTTTTGCCCCAAGTCAAACGATGTTTATCATCAATCTGCGTTGCATAATACCATTGTCCATTTTCATATTTTGCAAGATAGAATGTTGCCTGCAAGTCATTGATGGTATAGTCGCCTGTATTTACCTTGTAAATCTTAGGCAGACGATTGGTCGAAATCGTACCGCTGGATTCCGAAACCTCATACTTGGTATCATCCGTAGAATCTTCACCAGTTGCACTGTCTGCTTCCAGTTTTGCTTCATTACTGAATGTAATAATGTCGCCTGCTGGAGGCACCATACCTGGCTGCATCTTCACTCGCATACCATTGACCAATTGCGATGCCCAGCAGCCATTGATTACAGAAGGCGTGTTCTCGTTGGCAATCATCTTATAGGTATACTCAATATAGATGTGTTTTTCATCTGGAATGGTGAGCTTTAACAATGCTGAGCCGCCATTTACAGAATCGCCATTTTCAAATTGCATACTATACTCACTGGATGGCAGTCTGGTTTTATTGCCATTGACATCCACTTCATAGAGTACAATATTACTCATCAAAGTATCAACCAGTTTTCCGTTTGGATCTGTAACATTTTTCGTTCCAGAAGTTACTGTACATTTATCTTCATAGCCGGTTGCCTTGAAAATATCTTCAATATCAATGGTAGAACCGTTGGAAAGGTTCTTTCCCTCTGGATTAATATGAAGAGAAAATTGCAGTACACCCGGCAGCAGAGTTTCTTGGTAAGACTTTTGTACAAGATCAGAAGGTTGTTTGATGGTGACATCTACCTTTTCAGGTGGCTCATCATTAGGCGTTATAGTTTTTTCTTCATGTTTCTGTACCAAATTTGAAAAAGTATAATTACTATCACCAACCTGAGCGTCTAACACATCACACTTAATTTTAGTAGAATATGCTACATAAAAATGAGTTGTAGTATTGGTAATATTAGGTTGGCTAAAGTAAATTGTTTGAGTATCTGCATCATAATAGTATGCATCTTCTCCTTTTACCATAGCAGCTTCTGCAGCTTCTTTAGCAGTACTACCACTCTTTAAAGAAGGATGATTTAGTCCACCACTTGTACCAGTCCATATCAAAAGTGGATACTTATAATACTCCCAATTGTCTATTGTAAAGGGATCAGTATAACTAACATCTCTACCATTCCAACCACCATCATGAACTGCTGACCCACTCCACTCATCTACCAAAGTATGCCCTTCTGGCAACTTATCACTTACCGGTCTCAAAAGTTTATTAATTTGATCAGTAGTTATATTTCCAAGATCCTCAC
>JAUNJC010000040.1:10589-17004 GCA_030523195.1 Oscillospiraceae bacterium | reverse complement strand
ATTCTTCAGCAGCAGTGGTAGCTTCTTCGCTGGACTCTTCAGCAGCAGTAGTAGCAGCTGTAGAGCTGGAAGAATCCTTGTCCTCACCGCAGCCTACGAATGCAGTTGCAGTCATAGCTAAAGCAGCCAGCAATGCCAAAGTTCTTGTTAATTTGTTCATTGGAAATTTCCTCCTTCAATATATTATTCTGTTCCAAATGGAGCAGAATAAGCAGCAGGGTCATTTACCGCCTGTCCCCCATGGCCAGACGTGCATAAAAGCCCCTTTTGATACACTTAATATACAACAATTTCGAGGGATTGTCAATGGTAAAAACGATTCTTTCATTTTTTTTGGGGGTTTCAAACAAAATTAATGCCGATTTTTTGTACAAATAGAACAAAAAATAAAATGTTTTTCGTGAAAAGTTACAAAACGGTTAAAAGCTAATTGTGCAACCTTCAGAAAAAGCACCTTTCTTTTACATTGTATTTACATATAGATAATCTCGAATAGAGAGAAATAACGCATCTGTCATTCCATCGGCATAGAGCAGTTCATAAATATTTTGAAAATACTGAATCTGTATTCGAAGCTGCACTATATTCTCTGCAATTGTCGGAGTAACACCGGGCAATTTCTGAAAATCCACAGCGGTTGCTGTATTAATGTCCAGAATGGGAATGGATTCTATGATTGATTCTGTGGCACTTTCCCATTCTTTAGGCAATTCCGATTCAGAGAAAACCGGTTCTCTCCCACCTATTATAAATAGGTATGGAGAAATTTGTTCATAAATTCCTGTTCCAATGCCATTCACCAACATCAATTCTTCTAAATTAGAAAATTCGCCCACCATCTCACGATAGGAGATAATTCTTTGTGCTAGAATAGAACCGATTCCAGGCAGTGTTTCCAATTCTTCTGCACTGGCAGCATTCAAGTCCAACGGATAAGAAATGCCGTTTTCTGCCTTGTCTTGTTCCAGCTCGGCTATCTGCATCTGCTGTACACTGGTTTGCTTGTGCGATGTCACTGTAATAACAGAAGTTTCTGTATGTTCTATCCCTCTGTCTATGAAAGATTCTTCTAATTCCTGAAAAGC
Source organism: Oscillospiraceae bacterium (assembly GCA_030523195.1). GTDB lineage: Bacteria > Bacillota > Clostridia > Oscillospirales > Ruminococcaceae > Ruminococcus_C. The sequence goes on along the minus strand of JAUNJC010000040.1, from coordinate 15,919 downwards.
GATTTGAGGAGATGTCGTTTGCTGACACGATTCTGCCGGAAGTGTGATCCAACGAATTGGCTCTGTGGCCGCTTTTTCCACAAATGGCTGTCTATCACGCAATAAAAAGAATGCAGCAACTACCATCATAACCATACTGCACAGCGGTAAAACTTGTTTTCTTCTTATCATATTCAAAACGCAAGAGGAAAGACAACATCTGCTTGTCCTTCCTCTCTTTTCCTTGATTCTATTCCATCAAATTCTTGCAGCACCAGTGTCTCTTGCTGCCTGTGCAACCGCAGCAGCAACTGCTTCCGCAACGCCCTCTTCCAATGCACTCGGAATGATATAGTCTGGCGACAATTTATCATCTGTTACAAAGGAAGCAATTGCCTTTGCAGCAGCAATTTTCATGGCATCATTGATTTCTCTTGCATGCACATCCAATGCACCGCGAAAAATGCCCGGAAATGCCAGCACATTATTGATCTGATTCGGAAAATCACTTCTCCCTGTTCCAACACAGTAAGCACCAGCTGCTAGAGCATCTTCCGGCATGATCTCCGGGGTCGGATTTGCCATCGGGAACAGAACCGGATGATCTGCCATGCTCTTCACCATTTCTGCTGTTACGCAGTTCGGAGCAGAAACACCAATGAAAACATCAGCTCCCACCAGCACATCTGCCAAAGAACCAGCCTTGTGTCCACTATTTGTAATCTTTGCCATCTGTTCCTTTTCTCGATTCAAACCTTCTCTGCCTTCATAAATCGCACCCTTGCGGTCACAGAGAATCACATGATGCGGATCCAATCCCATTGCAATCAATAAGCGGATGATTGCAATGCCGGCAGCACCAGCACCGCTGGTAACAACTTTCACTTCTTTCAAGTTCTTGCCTGTCAATTTGAGTGCATTCATCATTGCTGCCAGTGTGACCACCGCCGTCCCATGCTGGTCATCGTGGAAAATCGGAATATCACAGCATGCTTTCAGTTTTTCTTCGATCTCAAAACAACGTGGAGCGGAAATATCCTCCAGATTGATACCGCCAAAGCTGCCTGCCAGCAACCGAACAGTATTGACAATATCATCTACATCCTTAGAACGAATGCAAAGCGGAATTGCATCCACCTTGCCAAACTGTTTAAATAGTGCACATTTTCCTTCCATAACCGGCATACCAGCCTCTGGACCGATGTCACCCAGACCCAGTACTGCCGTACCATCCGTAACAACTGCAACTAAATTGCCTCGTCTAGTCAGTTTATAACTCAAATCGGTATCCTTCTGGATTTCCAAACACGGCTGTGCAACACCTGGTGTATAAGCCAAAGAGAGATCATCTGATGTTTTCAGTGGTGCACGCAATGCAATTTCAAATTTACCCTGCCATTCATAGTGTAATTTTAAAGACTCTTTTGCGTAATCCATTTTTTAATTCCCTTCTTTTTACAATTTACAATTCATTCCGACTGTTTTTCTCTTATTTTGCAGATTGACTCAACAAAATACGGGCAGCAGCAAAATTGCCGCTGCCCGTATTATAGTCCACCTTGATTGGAGTTTTATTCTGCTTTCATTGCATCAATCACGGCACGAAGTGCTGCACCACTCTTCCGAACCGCTTCTTCTTCTTCCGGCAGCAATGGCGGTGTAATTTCCCGCTCAATACCATTTGCACCAACTACACACGGCAAACTTAGACAAACATCCTTTACGCCATACCGACTGCCATCCTGCAAAGTAGAAACCGTCAAAATCATCTTGGTATCTCTCAGAATGGCTTCTGCAATCTGACTAACAGAAAGTGCAATCGCATAATAAGTTGCACCCTTACATTTAATAACTTCTGCACCACCGGCACGAACTTCCTGTTCAATTTCTTTCTTATCACCCAGATTGTCCACATGTGCACAATAATCGTCAAATTTCATTCCATCAATAGAAGACAGAGACCATGGAACCATAGAAGAATCGCCGTGTTCACCGAATACATAAGCATGAATATTTTTAATATTCAGATTTGCATGATCTGCCAGACAAGTCCGGAGACGAGAAGAATCCAGAACCGTACCAGAACCAAAAATATGCTTTGGATTCAAACCAGAGACCTGAATTGCCTCATAGGTCAATACGTCAACCGGATTGCTTACAATTACGTAACAAGCATTCGGTGCATATTTTACAATTTCCGGCATTACGGATGCCATAATCTTTGCATTGGTCTTGCACAAATCAATTCTAGTCTGACCTGGCTTTCTAGCAATACCAACTGTAATAATTACCAAATCAGAATTCACAGCATCTGCATAATCTCCGTCCTTCACATCAACTGCTGGACAGAATGCAGTTCCCTGCATGATATCCATTGCCTCGCCCTTTGCCTTTGGCTTATTAATATCCACCAACAGCAGCTCAGAACAAAGGCCTTTAATCGCCAAGGTAAATGCGATGGATGCCCCAACATTGCCTGCACCAATCACGGTTACTTTTTTTCCTTTTTTCACCATATCCACTTTTCCATATCCTCCTAACATAAAATCGTTACGCTTTAATCTCAAAACAGAATTTCTACACAGCAGCCCCTCAAAATTGTCCACTATGTACTGTCTTTTATTATAACATATCTGTGTTCGTTTTGCAAGATGGGAAGTAATTTCTTTACATTTTTGTTATATTTCACAAAAAATTACTGCATTTTAATGAAAAGCGAAGCAAAAAGACAATATTTCAAAAAAATATCCATAGTTTTCCCCTTTGCCTGAAAAACACCAGAAAAAAGTAAAGTGCCCATCAACGTATATGTCAATGGGCACTTTAGTAAGGGGATTTTTATGAAAAAAATTTTTAAGAAAGGATGTTTATATTATACCCTTCTCAAGGAGATTTGTCAAGTGCTTTTTGATTATTTTTGTTATTTTACATTCTTCCCATTTTTTGTTCATTATTATGTTTTTTGTACTATGAATAAATAGAAAAAGTAAAGTATCCATCGACGTATACTTCGATGGATACTTTAGTAAGGGGATTTTTATGAAAAAAATTTTAAGAAAGGATATTTATATTATAATCTATGGCATGATATTTGTCAAGTATTTTCTCAAAATTTCACAAATTATTTACACTTATATTCTATGCTCTAATTTTCTGACAGATGTACTTCTACTTTATGATATGGTATTTCAATGGCATTCGCATCAAATGCCTGTTTGGTCTGTTCCATTAAGTCATAATAAACTGTCCAGTAATCCGTACTTTTACACCAGACACGCAAAAGCAGTTCGATGGCATCCGCACCATGATTTTGCACTAGAATTTCTGCTGCTGGCTCTGCCACGGTCAACGGATGCTGATGTACGACATCCAATGCCACCTTACGTGCTGCATCCAAATCCGATTCATAGGCAATACCAAGTGCCATTTCAACCCGACGAGTTTCCTTTTCGGTATAGTTTACAATTTTCGCAGTTGTCACTTTCCCATTTGGAATAAATACAACGGTGTTATCCGGTGTGACAATTTTCGTATAAAGAATATCAATTTGTTCCACTTTTCCAATTGTACCTTCAATCTGTACCGTATCTCCTTGCTTGACAGGTTTCGCAAAAAGCAGAATAAAGCCACCGGCAAGATTGGAAAGGCTGTCTTTCAGTGCAAGACCAACAGCGACACCAGCAGAAGCAATCACTGCAACAATTGAATTCATTGGTACATTCAGCACAGAAAGAACAATCACTGCCAGCAGAACATAAAGTACAATCCGAAGGACAGAACGAATAAATCCAGCAGCAATATGATCCATACTGGAACGACTAAAAGCGTGTCCCAATAGCCGTAATAAATATTTAATCAAAACAAAGCCAATGACAGCAATGATCAGAGCAATGATCAAAGAAGGAATTGCATCCCGAATGGGCGTGAGAATGGCAGAGAGAACGGTGGAAGCGTGATGCACCTCTTGTCCGACCGTTTCCACTACATTGTCAATGACCTGTGTTTCTGTCGTCTGCATTGTCTCCAGAGCAGTGGTAAGTATGGTTGTTTGCAAGATAATGACCTCCTATGAAAACTTGAAATGGATTATGATTAGTATAACGAAATCGGTGGAGAATGTCAAGAACGTTTCTCTGGTTTCCGTCGATGCAGTTTTATTTGGCTTCTTTGAAACGGTATTTTTCTTCCTGCTGTTCGTAGAGCTGCTCCATGAACTGTTCTGCTCTGCCCTTGTTCCGTTCTGTCAATGTGGAGAATCTGGTCAGCAGCGTGCACTCATCTTCCGAAAGCGTGGGATGTCCATGCATAACATTGGTACGTCCTGCGATATAATCAATGCTGACATCATAGAAATCCGCAAGTTGTACGGCAAAATCCAACGGCACTGTATGCTTGCCCTGCTCGTAATTGGTATAGGTGGTTTTGTGCATATAAAGTTTTTTGCAGAGTGCTTCTTGCGTTAGGTCACTGTCTTCCCGTAAATCCCGAATCCTTTGGTAATGTTGCATAATTTGGCACACTCCTTTTTATTATAGTTTCCGAAATTATACCACAAATGCCGAACAAGTCTTGACTTTTTACAATGAATATGGTATTTTTATGTTATAAATACATCATTTATTGTATTTCAAATACAAAAAAGGAGTCGGTTATTATGATGAAAACGAAATTTCAAAAATGGATAGCAGCATTGATCAGTTTTGTGATGATTGGAATTATATTTTCAATGTTGCCGATGACCAGCCTAACAGCATCTGCTATTTGCTGTCGAAAGGATGGATTTGACAAGAGCAGATATACATTAACTGGAGACATGGCAAAAGATGTTGCCGCCATTGCAAAATCACAAAAAGGAAGAACCGGAGCACAGTTGGGATATACAGAGGCATGGTGTGATGAATATGTTGCTGACTGCATTGAAAATGCAGGAGCGGATTCTTCGATTGTCGGACACGGCGGAACGGTTGCTGATTTTGAATCTGTAATGCGAAAAAAAGGTGCTGTTGAAGTAAGTTCGCCTCAAACTGGTGATTTAGTATTTTTTACTTATTCTCATGTTGAGATTGTAACGAAAGTTGAAAATGGAACTGTGTATTGTGCAGGCGGCAATAATGGGGGAACGGGTAATTATAAAACGAACTATTGTGCTGGCGAAAGAAAATTATACGCTACACCGAGGTTGTATTTAAGACCGAATTATACAGGAAAATCAGAAATGAAATCCCCTACACCTACTATTACAACACTCAGTTCATCATCTTTAAAATTAACGTGGAAAGCAGAACCGAATGCAACCTCTTATAGAATTGATAGGCGAAAAGCAGGGGATGGTACTGCTTACGAAACAATCG
>JAUNJC010000040.1:0-10489 GCA_030523195.1 Oscillospiraceae bacterium | reverse complement strand
AGACAACATACACGGACACTGGTCTTGAAGCAAATACAAAGTACTGGTATAGAGTATACGCTGTTGCAGATTACAAGTCATCTGAGAAAAATTCAGTTTCTGGAACAACTTATACACTCACATCCCCTACACCTACTATTTCAACAATTAGTTCATCATCCTTAAAATTAACATGGACAGCAGCAGCAAATGCAACATCTTATAGAATTGATAGGCGAAAAGCAGGGGATGGTACTGCTTACGAAACAATCGCAACAACAAATCAGACAACATACACGGACACTGGTCTTGAAGCAAATACAAAGTACTGGTATAGAGTGTACGCTGTTGCAGATTACAAGTCATCTGAAAAAAATTCAGTTTCTGGAACAACAGATAATATCATTAAAACATGTTATGTTAAGTTATATGACAATGGAGTTTGTTTATCAGAATACAGTATTAAATGTGGTACTGTGTTTGATGATTTTCTATTGCCAGATATGAGCAAAGATGGCTATACATTTGATGGTTGGTATACAAAAGTATCTGGAGGAACAAAGTTCTCTAAAGGTTCAAAAGTGCCAGAAGTTTCAAACTTAACTTTATATACTCACTGGACTCCTGTGAATTATAAAGTTTCATTTGATGCAAACGGCGGAAGCTGTTCCAAACTTTCTGCCCCTATTCAATATTGTGACACATATGGTCAGCTTCCAGAAGCCCAGAGAGATGGTTATCAGTTCTTAGGGTGGTATACTCTAAAAGATAAGGGCGTTTTAGTCACAAGTGATACTGTCTTCCTATTGACAAAAGACCAAACCTTATATGCACATTGGGAAAAAATCAATCTTCTTGGAGACCTCAATCAAGACAACAAAATCACCCTCACCAACCTCATCCCTCTTCAAAAATATCTTCTCTGTCAAACCTCCCTCACCGCCGACCAGTCCTCTCTCGCTGACCTGAACGAAGACGGCATGATCAATGTCATCGACTTGATACTCCTCAAACGAACTCTACTCAATCCATAACATTCGCCAGTACTTTCCCCACACGGTCTGTTGAATTTCCAGCAGACCGTTTTTCTCTGCCAAAATTCCAGCCGCTCCATTGACAGAAGCTGCTTTTTCTGCTATGATAAAGATAGAAATTTATCGCAATTCTGCTATTTTCATATAGGAGGTTTTCATGCATTCTCAACCACTTCCCTATCGTATCGCCCTCGGCGGCACACTCGCTTCTTTTTGCCTGCTTGCCCTCTTCGTCACAGGCGTTCTGCCCATGTTTTATCTCGTCATGCCCATGATTTGCAGCCTGCTCGTCATGATTATGGCTGCCACAACCACACCCTATTGGGCATTCATCATGTACCTTGCTGTCGGTGTCCTTTCCCTTTTTATCACCCCCAACAAAGACGCTTCTCTGATCTTTATCCTCTTCTTCGGACATTACCCCCTAATTCGCCCCTTCCTCAGCCGCATACGTCCGGCTGTCCTGCGGTGCATCGTCAAGCTGCTTATCTTTAATATTTGTATTGGATGTTACTTCGGCTTGATTATCGCTCTGTTTGGTCTGGGAGAATTTCTCGAAAGCTTAGGAGAATTTGGCAAATACGGTGCCTACATTCTCGCCGGTTCTCTCAATCTCATGTTTGTCTGCTACGATTTTTCTCTGATCACTGGTATGGAGTTTTATCGGACAAAAGTGCTGCCCAAATTACATTTGCAAGTATAACGTTCCATTAAACATCACATACTACCAAAAAGAAAGTGAGGATTCTACTATGGAAAAAATTGCATTTTTCGATACCAAACCCTATGACCGTACTTGGTTTGATCAACTAAACACCCGTTTTGATATCCGCTACTTTGAGCACAAACTCACCCCAGACAGTGTTTCGCTGGCAAATGGATGCAGTGCTGTCATTCCTTTTGTCAATGACAACCTAAGTGCACCAGTGATTGAAGGTCTCTACGCTGCCGGCGTCAAGGTCATTGCCATGCGGTGTGCCGGCTATAACAACATCGATCGAAAAGCAGCAGACGGCAAACTACCTATTCTGCGTGTCCCCGGCTACTCTCCCTATGCAGTTGCAGAATACACTATGGGACTGCTGATCTGCCTGAACCGCAAAATTCACAAAGCCTACAACCGTACCAGAGACTTTAACTTTACCTTAAACGGTTTGACTGGTTTCGATCTACACGGAAAAACCGTTGGTGTCATCGGTACGGGCAGAATCGGACAGATCTTCATACAAATCTGCAAGGGATTCGGCATGGATGTCCTTGCCTATGACCCGTTTCCAGCAAATGATCCATCCATTCACTATGTCGATCTGCACACACTTTTCCAGAACAGCGACATCATCTCACTGCACTGCCCGCTGACCAAACAATCCAAACACCTTATCAATCAGGACACCATCGCTGACATGAAAGACGGTGTCGTACTACTCAATACGTCCAGAGGCATGCTAATTGAGAGCGAAGCACTTCTGAAGGCTCTGCGAAATGGAAAAATTGCAGCTGCTGGTCTGGATGTTTATGAAGAAGAAACTGCCTTTTTCTTTGAGGATTTCTCAGAAAATATTCACCGTGATCAGCTGCTTTCTCTCCTGCTGTCCATGCCAAATGTTCTGCTGACCTCTCATCAGGCGTTCCTGACCAATGAGGCACTGAAAAATATTGCAGAAGTCACATTGCAGAATCTGTCGGACTTTTTTGATGGTAAGCCACTGAAAAATGAAGTGAAAACCAGTCAGCTCTAAGAAACCATCATAAATGAAACAGGCAGCACAAAATGAAAGGCTGCCTGTTTTTCCATTCTGATTGTAAAAAGAAAGGAGTACATATATGCTTCCCAAGCTAGTTGCTCAAAAAATAGAAGAAAACCAAACTGCCATGCTGCAAACGCTGCAAAATCTCATTGCCATTCCCAGCGTTGCCACGAGAGCACCCGAAAATGGCTATCCCTATGGCTCCAATTGTGCGGATGCACTGGATTTTATGCTGCAAACCGCCGCTTCTTTTGGCTTACATACCCAAAACCTCGCCTACCACATCGGCACAGCCGACACAGATGTCACTGCTGCCCCGTACCTTGGCATTCTCGCCCATCTGGATGTCGTTCCCGTCATGGCGGAAAACTGGCATACTCCACCGTTTACTGCTGTTCTCAAAGAGGACTGCATTTTTGGCAGAGGTGCGATTGATGACAAAGGTCCAGCAGTAGCGGCTCTCTATGCCGTGAAAGCAATTATAGATGCTGGTATTCCGCTGAAAAAACCAGTTCGTCTCCTATTCGGCTGTAATGAAGAAAATGGTTCTACCGATTTAGAATACTATCACGCACATGACACTATGCCGCCACTGGTCTTTACCCCAGACGGCAGTTATCCACTGATTTCGATTGAAAAGGGCATGATGCGAATAACATTCCACGCTTTGCTGCATGACCCCATTCACACCCTGCAAGCTGGTACAGCTCCGAATGCCGTTCCGGCACAAGCAATCTGTACGCTATCCGCTTCAGAGATACCAACAAACTTACCAGAAAACTGCACCGTTTCCATCACAGGAGAAACGGCACAACTCATCTGGAACGGGAAGGCTGCGCATGCTTCAACCCCAGAAACTGGAAACAATGCCATTACAGGCTTGTTACAGCTACTGGCAGAACAACCAAAATTTGCAGACTGCCGAGCACTTTCCGCTCTCTTTCCGCACGGCTGCACAGACGGCAGCGGTCTGGGCATTGCCTGCACTGATGAAACATCCGGTGCACTGACTTGCATTTGCAGTCAAATGCAAATACAGGATAGGGAATTAACTGGTATGATAGACATTCGTTATCCGCTTTGTACTACAAAAGAAGCCGTTTTCCAGACGGTACAGGAACGCTTACAAGATGCCGGCTTTGCGTGTGAAATTGTGATACAAAATGACCCCCATGCGGTTTCTGAAGAAAGCGAACTGGTGCAGACACTGCTGCGGGTCTATGAGGAAGAGACTGGCGAAACAGGCAAGTGTCTTGCCATTGGCGGCGGCACATATGTTCATGATATTCCGGGTGGTGTGGCATTCGGAGCAGAATTTCCGGGATGGGATTATCATATGCACGGTGACGATGAATTTGTACCGATTGCACACCTGATGAAAGATGTCCGAATGATGGCAGCAGCGATTTTAGAGATTTGCGGATGAAACATGCAATCAAAAAGAGAAAAAAACTTCTGATTCTATGCAGCATTCTGCTTCTTCTCCTCATATTCTATTACGGAACTATTTTCCATATAGAACGAACCGTTTCCATTGAAATAGATGCCTCTGACACCTTTCAGGATTGGGAAATTCAATCTGCTATCCATTATGTCATTGCAGACTTTACAATCTGGCATCCGCTTTCGCCACATCAATATGCAACCATACAAAGTATCTCCTATTGTGAGGAAACATGCGATGCAGAATGGATCTATTATTCCGATTATCAAGATTGCAAAAGGGAAAATTTCCTTGTGATAGAATGCACATTTCTCACAGACGATCACGCAAGTGAAAAGGTAATCGGTATAACAGACCATACAATCTATTCACAATACTGGATTTTTACCAGAAAAGCGAAATGTTTGCCTTGGATTTTGCAGGATCAGGGATATGCTTAAAAGAATATATTTTCCTAAGCAATACATTCTCCCTTTAATGAAATAATCTGATTTTTCTATAGATTGCAACTTAATAAATAATATTTTATAATATAATTCAAGAAAGGTTTGTTTCTTATGAAAAATTCTATAAAATCTCTCTTCACTGTCTTTACAGCAACAACACTCTGCCAAATCACGCTCCCTTATATTTCTGTCCATGCGGCGGACACCCTGCCCACAATCGAACAGATACAGGCATTTCAACAATTTTTGCTTAGAAAGACCACTACATTACCATCTGATATAGATTATGACTGGAATCACGATGATTGTTATAATGTAACAGATCTATGCTTAATCAAACAGGCTCTTCTTTCTGCCAATACAGGCACTGTATTCTCTGTCTCCAATTCCACAGAATTACAGCAGGCATTACATACGGTTGTCGCTGGAGATACGATCCTATTACAGCCCGGCACCTATGAGAGCAGCGAATATGGTACAAAAGCCTCCCTTTTTTTCTCTTCACAGGAGGGGACTGCCAATCAGCCAATCACCATCAAAAGTGCAGATCCAGAACGACCGGCTCTATTAAAAGGAATCGATAACAGCAAGGGAATCGTTCTTTATCTCACCGGAAATTATTGGAACATAGAAGACATTATTTGCAGCAACGCACAAAAAGGCATTGTACTGGATCACTCCAATTATTCTTATATCAAAAATGTAGAAGTTTATGAAACCGGACAAGAGGGCATCCATTTGCGTGATGGAAGTTCTTATTGTGTCGTGAATGGTGCAAATGTTCACGATACAGGTTTAACCGGTGCAAAATATGGAGAAGGCGTTTATATTGGCAGTGCCAACACTACCACTGGCTATGCCTATAACTGTGATTACAATGTGGTAAAAAACTGCACACTGGGTCCCAATACCACGGCAGAATGTGTGGATATTAAAGAATACACAACCGGAAACCGCATTGAAAATTGTACGCTATACGGCGGCGGCATGACAGAGACAGACAGCTTTATTGACATAAAAGGAAACGAAACAACAATACAAAATAATATCTGTGACACACAGGGAAATACCAATATCACAGATGCCTTTCAATTACATTGCCAAATAGAAGGCTGGGGACGTGACAATGTTATCTCCGATAATACCATCTCCTTTACAGGCACAACAGAATACATTGTACGCTGCTGGTCAGGCACCTCCTGCACAGTGCAAAACAATATTCGTATTCCAGAAAGTGATACAATGTACCGTGCCTATAATGGCAGCACAATGATAATATTGGACAATGAAAAATAAACAAATTGCCTAAATACAATCTGAAGATTGCAGATCTTTCTCTTATTAAATGGTGATTTCAATTTGATTTCCATCTGGATCAAGCACAACACTTTCATAGTATCCATCCCCAGTCACTCTCGGTCTTCTCACAACAGAATAACCATCCTGCCCCAACCGCTCTGTTAATGCATCTACCATTTCCCGGCTTCCCACGCCAAAGGCAAGATGATGAAACCCAATCGCCCGTAATTCCTTTGCATTGTTTCTCCATTCCGGATGTGACATGATTTCTAACTTTGCAGCATTATCAAACGTCAGAAAATATGTTTGCAGTCCTGTTTTTGGATTATGATATTTCTCACCAGATACGCCGCTGAAATATGTTTCATAAAATACTCTGCTGCGTTCCAAATCAGACACATACATCGCAATATGACGAATATTCATGTTGATAAAACCTCCATTTCATTCAAAAAGAGGGCTACCGTATCTCTTGCGGCAGTCCCCTTTTTCTTTTTATAAATACAAATTACTTGCTTTCTGCACCCAACTTCACAGCTTGCATATTGGCAGCAATCAAATGTGCCCGCTTTGGCGGAATGCACTTCTCCATTGCTTTCTGTACAGTGTCCAGATCAAACAGCTTGGTTTCTGTCAGCATTCTGCCCAGCAGAATCATATTTGCAGAACCGTTCAAGCCTTGTTCGGTTGCCATATCCGTTGCCGGAAGTGCAATCGTCTTTACATCTGCCCGTGTTTCTGTTTCTTCTACCACAGAGTTGTCCAGCAAAATCAAACCGTTCGGTTTCACTGCATTGACAAACTTAACATAAGAAGGACCATTCATCGCAATCAGGCAATCCGGATGGGTTACCAGCGGCGAACCAATTGGTTCATCCGAAATGCAAACAGAACAGTTTGCCGTACCGCCACGCATCTCCGGCCCGTAGGATGGCAGCCAAGACAACTCTTTGCCTGCCATTAGACCACAGTACGCCAGAATTTTACCAGCAAACAAAATACCCTGTCCGCCAAATCCGGCTAAAATCAATTCGGTTGTCATGCCTGCTCCTCCTCCCCTGCTGCACGGTCTTTATATACGCCGAGCGGATAATAACTACTCATCTTTTCCTTGACAAACTGCATTGCCTCTTGTGGTGCCATGCCCCAGTTAGTCGGACAAGTGGACAATACTTCAATAATAGAAAGTCCCTTCTGTGCCTTCTCATTTTCAAATGCCTTCCGGATGGCTTTCTTTGCTTCCCGAATATGCGGAACACTGTCCACAGCAACACGCTGTGCCAGTGCAACACCCGTCAGCGTTGCCATCATCTCACAAACCCGAATCGGATATCCTGCATATTTTGGATCTCTGCCATATGGGGTGGTCTGTGTTACCTGCCCCGGCATCGTAGTCGGTGCCATCTGTCCACCGGTCATACCATAAGTCGTATTATTGATAAAGATAATCACCAGATTTTCACCACGGGTTCCGCTGTGTACGGTTTCCGCCGTCCCAATTGCCGCAAGGTCACCATCGCCCTGATAGGTAAATACAAATTTATCTGGATTGGAACGCTTGACGCCTGTTGCAACTGCCGGTGCTCTGCCGTGCGGTGCTTCAATGACATCACAGCCAAAATAATCATAGGACATAACAGAGCAGCCAACCGGTACAACACCAATGGTATCGCCCTCAATATCCATCTCATCCAATACCTCACAAACCAGACGGTGTACAATACCATGTCCACAGCCCGGACAAAAATGCGTTGGCACATCCAGCAAAGACTTCGGACGTTCAAATACCACTGCCATTATTCTGCACCTCCTGCAAGCTTTTTCAGTTCCGCCAGCACCTCTGCCGGTGTCGGAATCACACCGCCAGTTCTGCCAAAGAAAGAAACCGGAATCCGACACTCTGTTGCCAGCCGAACATCATCGACCATCTGTCCCATTGACATTTCCACATCCAAAATCTGTTTTGCAGACTTTGTTGCATTCTGTAATTCCGTCTTGGGGAACGGCCACAATGTAATCGGACGGAACAAACCTGCCTTGATACCTTCTTTTCTGACAGCATTGACCGCAGACTTTGCCACTCTGGCAGATGCACCGTATGCCGTTACTACGATTTCTGCATCGTCACACAGATAGGATTCTGCCTGTGTTTCGTTTGCTTCTACAGTTGCATAGCGTGCAAAGCGTTCCTTTACCTTCTGCTCCAGCTGTTCTGGATCAAGGAAAAGAGAATTAATAATATGGTGTGCCCGCTGTTTTTTGTGTCCATTGGTCGCCCAGTCAGACTTGTCCGGCAGATTTTTCATTGGTTCTGGGAAAGTCACTGGCTCCATCATCTGTCCCAGCAAACCATCTGCCAGAATCATTGCCGGCATCCGATACTGGTCAGCCTTGTCAAATGCCAATGTAACCATATCTACCATTTCCTGTACGGAAGACGGTGCAAATACAAAAATATGAAAATCGCCGTGTCCCATCGCATGGGTTGCCTGATAGTAGTCAGACTGTGCCGGCTGAATCGAACCCAGTCCCGGACCGCCACGCTGTACATTGATAATGACACCCGGCAAATCGGAACCTGCCATGTAGGAAATTCCCTCTGCCTTCAGAGAAATTCCCGGAGAGGAAGAGGAGGTCATGGCACGCACACCGGTTGAGGTCGCACCAAGCACCATGTTAATGGCAGCAATTTCTGATTCTGCCTGTAAAAATACACCGCCTGCTTTCTGCATTTTCTTTGCCATATAAGCAGAAAGCTCTGTCTGCGGCGTAATCGGATACCCAAAGAAACATTTACAGCCTGCCCGAATGGCAGCCTCTGCAAGTGCCTCATTGCCTTTCATAAGACTTCTTTCCACGTTGTTACGCCTTCTTTCTATTTTTCAATCTGAATTGCACAGTCTGGACACATCATGGCACACATGGCACAACTAATACATGCATCCTGATCCGTGCAGACCGCAGTAAAGTAACCCTTTTCGTTTCGCTTTTCGGTTTGCAGCTTAACAATTTTCTTTGGACAGGCACTCACACACAGTCCACAGCCCTTGCAGCGATCAAACCGCACCTGCATTTTCTCCATTGTGATTCCCTCCTTCCACCGGATTGTCTGTCTTTTCAATGCAGCATCTTATTCCCAGATGGGCTTAACATAAACCTGCACCGGAAACCCATGTTCCACCTGCACTGGTAAATCCGCACGATATGTGGTACAAATCAGCGGCAAGCCTGCTGTTTCTGCAATGGTTTCCGCATAGGGAATCGCTTCCATGACCAATTCCGCTGTGGTTTCCCTTCCAAGATTAGAATTGTTGATAATTCCGGTATGGTGCAGTCTGGCAGCCTGTTCAATCTCATATAGAAGCGCTAAGGCTTCTTCTGGTTTGGCAGTCAGGTACCGATAACGATTCACCACATACCACATATCTAATTCTTCTTGATAAGATTGCAGCATTTCGGCATATCGTCCCAATGCAATTGCACCAGCATCATCACCGCCCACATCAATGATCAGGCAATCCGCCTCATATGCCATACGAGCAAGATCAAAAGAAATCGCCGGAATATCCAAACTGGTATTGGCATAAAGCGTCTTTTCAAGCTGAATGCCATTTTCGGCAAACAAATTTGCAAAATCAGCGGTACGGAAATAGGGATTCACGATATCCAGATCGACAACGGTGACTTTTTTCCCGACTGCTGCCTGCTGCAATGCCAGATTGACAGTAAAATTGGTTTTCCCGGAACCGTAATGTCCGGTAATCAATGTGATTCTTTTCATAAGCGACTCCTTTTTCCCATTCTGCATGGATTGACATACGATTATAGTATATCACACTTTCCGACAGAATGCAACTGCTATTTTCTTGAAAAAATTCTAAAAAATACACCGCACGTCCATCACGTACGGTGTACTTTAAACAACCTGTTCTTTTTCTTTACCATGCAGCATCCAGACCAGCGGATTGTTTCGCATAATAGTTCAGAATTGCTACAGCATCTTCCACGGTAATCTGTCCATCTCCGTCTACATCCGCTGCCAAGAAAGCAGACTCCTCCGTAGCTGCTGTCTGTGTCAGTTTTGCTTCCAGTCCGGCGGACTGCTGCGCATAATATGTTAACACAGAAACAGCATCCTCTACGGAAACCGTGCCATCATTGTCAACATCACCACAAGCATCTGCTGCTGTCAAAAGGTTGACTTCTCCCACCCTATATATACTCGATGATTCTTCAAAGTAAAGCGGAACATCCGTTACGATTTCTCCAAATTGTTCTTCCAATATATCTTGAGCAGCAAAAGCCTCATCTACATTTTGAAAGCCATCTACTATAAAAAAATCTTCCCCTTGTTCATCTTGTATTTCCACCCATCTGACAGTGATTTCTTCCCCAAATTGTTGTGCCACAAACGCTTCCAAGGATTCTAATTCTGTTTGTGGAAGTCCTTCTATATATACAGCATTAAAAAAATGTCCAAAACATTCCGATACAGCATACGATGCATAAGAAGCAGAAGTCACCACACCGGCTTCCTGT
>JAUNJC010000002.1 GCA_030523195.1 Oscillospiraceae bacterium | reverse complement strand
GGAAAAGGTGTCAGCGGCATGAAACAGCGAGAGGCAGACTTTGTCAATGAAATGTTTATTAGTTCGACGCATGATCATATTTTGTTTATCAGCAATTATGGCATGATGTATCGGCTTAAATGCTATGAGATTCCAGAAGGTTCTCGTGCCTCCAGAGGATTCAATATTGTGAATCTGCTGCCGTTGAAAGAAGGCGAGAAGATTGCTGCTATGCTGCGGACAAAGGATTTTGACGAGGGCAAATATCTGGTTACTGTGACACGGCAGGGCAAGATCAAACGAACAGCTTTATCTGCCTATAAGAATGTACGGAAGAATGGCTTAATTGCAGTGGGACTGGAAGAAGGCGATGAAATCGCTGGTGTACGGTTGACAGACGGTGCAGCACGAATCTTTGTGGCAACCAAGCAGGGTATGATTCTCCGGATGGAGGAAACCTGTATTCGTCCGCAGGGCAGAAGTGCACACGGTGTGAAAGCAATTACACTGCGAGATGGAGATGCTGTGGTTTCCATTGCAAGAGAGCGGGAAGGTGCGTCTTTGCTGACGGTAACAGAAAATGGATATGGCAGACGCAGCGAATTAGAACAATATCGTATTCAAAATCGTGGCGGATATGGTTTGCATAATTATAAAGTGGATGAAGAGCGTGGCACGGTTTGTGGCATTAAGGTTGTCGATGAAACAGATGATATCTTATTGATTTCCAGTGATGGTATTGTGATTCGGGTATGTTGTGCAGATATTCGTCTGATGGGACGGACTGCAAAGGGTGTTCGGATTATGCGTGTGACCGGAGAAAATAGAGTTGTTGCCTTTAGCCGGACGGAGCATGATGAAAATGAAGCGTGCAGTCAGATAGAAGATACCGCTGAGGAAACAGAATTGGAGTTAGCAGACGATACAGAAACCGGAACAGAAACGGCATAAAGAATACACGCCGCAGGCGATTATGGTCAAGCGGATTCCGCTTGGCGGAAAGGGATTGTTAAGGGGAACAAGCTGTTCCCCTTAACGAACGTTGCAAATTGGAACAAGAAAACCGGACGTGGTACAGGACACCGCTGTCCGCCCTCTGACGAAACAAAACGATACAGACAAGAGAAATTTAGAGTGGTAAGAATGTAAGTTGGAACAAGAAACAGGGCGGACAGCGATCACAGGCGAACAGCGGAGCGAATTCGCCGGACAATTCAGACAAGGTTGCCCTAAGAAAGCATTTTCGAATACAATCCAACAAATTATTTGCAGGATTTTCTTCTAAATGAAACGATTTGATTTCCGTCGGCAAGGCTGAGGGACACCCCCAGCTTGCCTGTGTAGGCATCCATCGCCCCCGTGCAGCCTTTTCATAAATTCAATAGGAATATTTTTAGAGGGGCGATGGATAAGATGCTGTTTCTTATGCCGTTTTCTTGTGTGAACTCGTTGGCATTTCTTTTTGCTTCGCAAAAACGTGGGCTGCTCGCCCACACCTAGGCAGCATTTTTGAAAAACTGCTGCACCGAAAAACTTTTTATTTCGCCTGCGGCGTGCAGACGATGTTTCAACTATTTTAAAATTTTTACACTGTTTCACGTGAAACAATCCAACAATCGAAAGGAGCGGTTTCTCTATGTCAACCATTGCAGCCATTGCAACACCACATGCTGCTGGTGGAATTTCTGTTATCCGCGTTTCTGGTACAGAAGCACTTTCTGTTGCAGACCGAATTTTTCATTCCGAACATGGAAAAGTCCCCTCACAGATGAAAGGCTATACTTGTGCTTACGGCAGACTTGCCGGTCTAGATGACGGTATTGTGACAATTTTTCGGGCACCGCACAGCTACACTGGAGAAGATGTGGCGGAATTGTCCTGCCATGGCGGAATTTATATGACACAGCAGATTTTAGATGCGGTATTGCATGCCGGCGCAGTGCCGGCAGAAGCAGGTGAATTTACAAAACGAGCTTTTTGCAACGGCAAACTTTCTTTGACGCAGGCAGAAGCCGTTATGGATCTCATTTCGGCTTCCAGCAATCGGGAGTTGCAATTTGCCAATGCCATGCGGGATGGTGCGATGGTGCGGCGTGTACAGGCAGTACAGGCAAAATTGGTTACAGTTTTGAGTAGTTTGGCTGCTTGGGCAGATTATCCGGAAGAAGATCTTCCGGAAGTCTCACCGGAAGAGTTGCAGACATCGCTTTCTCAGATTCAACAAGATTTGCGGGATTTGCTGAAGACCAAATCGTATGGGCGAATTTTGAAATCTGGTGTTGCAACTGTTATCGTTGGAAAACCAAATGTAGGAAAATCAACGCTGTTCAATTTGCTCTCCGGTTGTGAGCGAAGTATTGTCACGGAAATTGCTGGTACGACCAGGGATGTGGTAGAAGAATGCGTTCGACTGGGAGAGGTTACAATACGGCTTTCGGATACGGCAGGACTGCGGGATACAGCGGATCGAATTGAGCAGATTGGGGTTCGGATTGCAAAAGAAAAACTGGAGCAGGCAGACTTGATTCTGGCGGTTTTTGATAGTCAGCAACCGCTTTCAGCCGAAGATTTGGCATTGCTGGAACAACTCAAGGGACGGCAGGTCATTGTGATTTTGAACAAGAGTGATGCTGGAGAAGCGAGGATTCTGCCGGAACAGTTGGCAGCGTTTCCGTACTGTATTACAATGTCAGCCAAAGAGGGCAATGGGTTAGAGGCGTTGCAGACAGCAGTGATGGAGCTATTTTATCGGGGCGCTGTGACACCGGAACTGGGCATTTTGGCGAATGCCCGTCAGGCAGCGTGTGCGGAAACCGCATTGGAGATGGTGACAGCAGCGATGCAGGCATTGCAGGATGGGGAAATGCTGGATGCGGTGACGGTTCTGTTGGATGAGGCAGCACAGGCATTGATGACCTTGACAGGAGAACGTGTGACGGAAGCTGTGGTTGACGAAGTATTCCGGCATTTTTGTGTAGGGAAGTAGCGAGCGGATAGAATTGGCTGCACGCCCCTATGCCCACGGAAATCAATTTTTAAATGATGGTTTCCATTTTAACGCCACAGGCGACTGCGGTCAAGCTGGCTCAGCTTGGCGGAAAGGAATTGTTAAGGGGAACAAGCTGTTCCCCTTAACGAACGTTGCAATTAGAGAAAATTGCAATCTAAGAGAGAAGACATTCGTTGTTCGCCATATAAAAACAAAACGTGATAGACAATGTGAGATTTAGGAGAAAGAGATTGTAAATTGGTATAACGCACAGAAGGGCGGACAGCGATCACAGGCAGACAGCGCAGCGAATCTGCCGAACAATTCGAACAAGGTTGCCCTAAGAAGCATTTTTGAATACAATCAAACAAACTGTCTGGAGAATTTTTCTTCTAAATGAAACGATCTGAACTCCGCCGGCAGAATCGCTATGCTCTCTGCCTGGGCACGTTTTGCCCACTGCATTGTGACTGCATATCGTTACCGACAGCATTGAGGTTATTCTTGTTGCAAATTATTTTGTTTCATAGAGTGGGCAAAACGTTTTTTGTTTTTTTCGTCTTTTCTTTTTGCTGTGCAAAAATAAGGGGCTGCTCGCCCCCTATGCCCCCTCGCTTCTTATTCTTTTTGCTGAAAAAAGAATAAGAAGCAAAAAGAATAAAAGTGTTGCCTGCGGCGTGCAGGTGAAAATAGTTTGTTTCACGTGAAACAGAAAATCATGTTAGAACCATGCAGAAGAAGGAGATTGCAATGTACGATATGGAATCCTATGCGGTTGCAGTCATCGGAGCAGGACATGCCGGTGTCGAAGCAGCACTCGCTTGTGCCAGACTGGGCTGCAAAACGGTATTATTTACGATTTCTCTGGATCAGATTGCCAATATGCCTTGTAATCCGTCCATTGGCGGTACCGCAAAAGGGCATTTGGTGCGGGAAATTGATGCACTTGGCGGCGAAATGGGGAAAGCAGCCGATGCCTGCTTTTTACAAAGCCGTATGCTGAATCGTGGAAAAGGGCCGGCTGTTCACAGTCTTCGGGTACAAGCAGATCGTGTTCAGTACCACAATTATATGAAACACGTCTGTGAACAGACGGAAAATTTATACATCAAACAGGCAGAAGTCGCAGAAATTCTCGTGCAGAATGGGGCAGTTTGCGGTGTTGTTACCACATTGGGAGCAAAATATGCTGTGCAGGCTGCCATTGTTGCCACGGGTACCTATCTTAATGGCAGAATCCATGTGGGAACCGTTTCCTATGAAAGCGGTCCGGATAGTGCTTTGCCAAGCCGTTCGTTGGGAGAAAATTTGAAGACACTTGGTCTGCCGCTGCGGCGATTTAAGACAGGGACACCATGCCGAGTGCATCGACGCAGCATTGATTTTGACCGTATGGAACCGCAGGACGGAGACGCTGAAATCGTTCCGTTTTCGTTTTCCACGTCGAAAGAAGGACTACATAACACGGTTCGCTGCTATATTGCCTATACCAATGAATTAACTCATGAGATCATTCGGAACAATCTGCATCGTTCCCCGTTGTTCACAGGGCAGATTTCCGGTATCGGACCGCGTTACTGTCCGTCTATTGAAACGAAAATTGTGCGGTTTGCGGATAAAAAACGGCACCAATTATTTGTAGAACCAATGGGATTGCAGACGGAGGAATATTATCTGCAAGGAATGTCATCTTCCCTGCCGGAGGATGTGCAGCTTGCGTTCCTGCGTACCATCCAAGGGCTGGAACATGTGGAGATTATGCGACCAGCTTATGCGATTGAATATGACTGTGTAGACCCGACCGCACTGCGTCCCACACTGGAAACCAAAAAAATTCATGGGTTGTATGGGGCAGGGCAGTTTAACGGCAGTTCTGGTTATGAAGAGGCAGCTGCACAGGGAATTGTGGCAGGGATCAATGCTGCCTTACAGATTCAAAAAAAGCCGCCGATGATTTTGGACAGAGCCAGTTCCTATATTGGCACATTGGTGGATGACCTTGTCACAAAGGGCTGTGAAGATCCCTATCGGATGATGACATCAAGAAGTGAATATCGTTTGATTTTGCGGCAGGACAATGCTGATTTTCGGTTGATGCCAGTTGGCTATGAAGTGGGATTGCTGCCGAAAGCACGTTATGATGCGATGCTGGCAAAGTATGGGCAGGTGGAAACGGAAAGACAGCGGCTGTTGAAAACCAACGTTGCCCCTTCGGAAAAGTTGAATGCGTTTTTAACAGAACATGATACGGCACCGCTTTCCACAGGTTGTAAACTGGCGGATTTGATTCGCCGTCCACAGCTGCATTATCCACTGTTGAAACCGTTTGATCCGGATCGTCCGGACTATGCTGTTGAAATCGGCGAACAGGTCGAAATTCAGCTAAAGTATGAGGGATACATTGAAAAGCAGTTGGCACAGATTGCACGAATGCGGAAATTGGAGGAAAAAGCCCTGCCGGAGGACGTGGATTATACGCAGATTCGGGGCTTACGCCTGGAAGCAGCAGAAAAACTGAATGCCCATCGGCCGGCGAATATCGGGCAGGCAAGCCGTATTTCCGGTGTTTCTCCCGCAGATGTTTCCGTGCTTTTGGTCTGGGAAATGGCATTGCAGAAAGGAGAGCAGCCATCATGAAATGGGAACGTGCAGAAAAACTGTTCATGCACAGCGGACTGTCCTTGACAGAAGAACAGTTTCGGAAATTTTCCACATATCAGGAGATCCTTGTGGAAACGAACCGCCGAATGAATTTGACCACAATTACAGAGGATGCAGAGGTGTGGAGAAAGCATTTTCTGGACAGCTGTCTGCCGTTTCAGTATGTGGAAATCCCTGTGGGGGCTGCTGTCATAGATGTGGGAACTGGTGCAGGATTTCCGGGGATTCCGATGCGGATTTTGCGTCCAGATCTTCGGCTGACGCTGTTGGACAGTCTGCAAAAACGAGTACATTTTCTGGAGGCGGTTTGTCAGGCGTTGCAAATGCCAGTGCATTGCATGCACGCAAGGGCAGAATTTGCTGGAAAACAGCCGGATTTTCGGGAACAATTTGATGTTGCCTGTGCAAGAGCAGTGGCAGCATTGCCATTGCTTTGTGAATACTGTCTGCCGTTTGTGAAGGTTGGCGGCGTCTTTTTGGCGTTGAAAGGGCCGAATGAAACGGTGGAAAGTGCTGTGGAAGCGATTTCTCTTCTTGGCGGTGTTCTGGAGGAGACATATTTATATTCGCTTGACCAGCATGAAGCAAGGCGGTTATTTGTGATTCGGAAGGTCAGGGAGACACCTAAGAAGTATCCACGTTCCCCAAAACAGCTGCAAAATCGAAAATATCAGGCGTAAGAATGGAAGATAGAATTGTAGAGTAAATTCTATGCCATAGGCGACTGCGGTCACAGGCAGACAGCGTAGCGAATCTGCCGGACAATTCGGATAAGTTTTCCAAAAGAAATACAAAAATGGATTTGCGTGAATGTCCTTGTTTTGCAATTGACAAATGCAATGGAAAGTAGTATCATAAGAAAAAGCGTTTTCTTTTCGCTTTGATTTGGAAAAAGCCGCTGTTTGCTGGAGTGAAACAACGGCTGAAAGGATGCTGTTTTTTATGAATCACAATTTTGATGTTATCATTGTTGGTGGAGGGGCTGCTGGTCTGTATGGTGCGATTCAGCTGCCTTCTTATTGCAATGTACTGCTGATTTGTAAGCAGGAACTGACACTTTGCAATTCCTCTTTGGCACAGGGGGGAATCGCTGGTGTTTATAAATCGCCGGAGGACGATACGCCGGAACTGCACAAGCAGGATACGATGATTGCCGGCGGATTTAAGAACAATCCAGAAACCGTTCAGATTCTCGTGGACAATGCAGCAATGGCAATTGATTCACTGCTGAAATTGGGAGCGAATTTTGACCGCAAACCGGATGGTTCGCTGCACCGTACCTTGGAGGGCGGTCACTGTCGGCATCGGATTTTTCATCATAAAGATACGACAGGGGAGGAAATTGTCAATACGCTGATTCGGAAGGTGAAAACACTTTCTAATGTCACGATTTTGGAATCTGCGATGATGGTCGGTTTGCAGAAAACCAGCACAGGTTTTTCCATCAATGTGTTGCAGGATGGCAGATGTACCGTTTATAACAGCCATTTTGTCCTGCTTGCCACCGGCGGTGTTGGCAGAATGTACGCCTATACCACAAACTCTAAAATTGCAACCGGTGACGGCATTGCTTTTGCCCATGATATTGGGGCAAAAATTCGCAACCTGCACTTGATTCAATTCCATCCAACTGCTTTTAACGATCACCACACGCGGGAATGCTTTTTGATTTCTGAAGCAGTAAGGGGAGAAGGTGCGTATCTGCTCAACTGCAACAAGGAACGCTTCATGGATCGCTATGATGAACGGTTGGAACTGGCACCACGAGATGTGGTTTCCCATGCGATTATCGAAGAAAAGAACCGAACCGGTTCGGACAACTTCTATTTGGATATTTCCTATCAGGATGCAGATTTTGTCCGGAATCGGTTTCCGATGATTTATCAGAAGGTGCTGGAACAGGGCTATGATATGACAAAAGAACCGATTCCGATTTATCCTTGCCAGCATTATCTGATGGGAGGCATTCAGGTGGATTGCCATTCGGAAACTACGGTACCCCACTTATATGCAGCAGGGGAGTGTTCCAATACTGGTGTTCATGGGAATAATCGACTTGCCAGCAATTCGCTGTTAGAGGCACTGGTTTTTTCTCGGCAGGCAGCACTGGATATTGCGGAAAAATTACCAGCGGTACCGGATACCTTTGCAGAAGCCGCTTTTTCGGAGACAGAAAATACTTTACCGATGCCGAAGGGGACAAGAACAGAAATTCGGCAGATTATGCAGAACAGTTATTTTGTTGTTCCCAATCAGGCAGAGCTGCTGAAAGGATTTGAACGAATTAAGGAGATTCGGCGGATGCTTTATAGTGAACCATTTGCTGTGACACCGGATTTGGTGGAAGCGAAGGCCATGGCAACGAATGCGTATTTGATTTTGAAAGAGGTTTTGTAGGGAAAGAAAAAAGGAGGTACGACAACATGATGTTACAGCCATTTTATATTGACAAGATCATTACGACAGCACTGGAAGAAGACATTCACTATGTGGATGTGACGACTGATTATCTGCTGGATGACAGTCATATCTCTGAGGCATATTATCTTGCCAAGGACAGCGGTGTACTGTGTGGGATTGACATTGCCAAGCGTGTCTTTGAACTGGCAGGCGGCAATGTAGAGATGAAAATTCTCAAGAAAGACGGCGAAGCCGTTGAGAAAGGTGACATTCTTGCCATGATGAAGGGCAGTACTCGCACACTGCTGAAAGGAGAACGTACTGCTTTGAATATTTTGCAGCACATGAGTGGAATTGCAACGGCAACCGCAGAATGTGTCGCACTGGTTGCTGGTACACGGGCACAGATTACCGATACCAGAAAGACCCTGCCGGGTCTGCGGCAGCTGCAAAAGTATGCGGTGACTGTTGGCGGCGGCAAGAATCATCGCTATAACCTGTCCGATGGAGCCATGCTGAAAGACAATCACATTGATGCCTACGGCAGTATTACAGGGGCTGTGCAGGCACTGCGGAAAAAGATTGGGCATATGGTAAAAATCGAACTGGAAGTGCGGACACTGGCAGAACTAGAGGAGGCACTGGCAGCCGGTGCAGATATTATTATGCTGGACAATATGAATTGTGAAGAAATGCGGAAAGCGGTTGCGATGACAAATGGAGCAGTACTGCTGGAAGCATCCGGCAATGTGACAAAGGAGAATATTCGTGCCGTTGCAGAAACAGGCGTGGATATTATTTCACTGGGAGCATTGACGCATTCTGTGAAGTGCTTTGATATTTCGATGCGGATTCAGACTGCAAAAGATTAAAAGAATAGGTGTTCGATCGACAAGTTTTCCATATTGGATGGCAGGCACAGACAGTAAAGTGAATTTGTCGGACGATTCGGACAACCCATTCCCAAGAAGAATTTCTATTGTTTCACGTGAAACAAACCAACCCATACATAGAAAGCAGCCGCTGACCGGCTTTATTTCGGTCAGCGGCTGCTGTTGTTTTCAAAAGAAATTTTACTTTTTCTGCGGTGGGAAAATCAGCGTAAACGTGATCCAGTGATCTGGTACACTGTTGACTTCAATTTTAATCTTATGGGCTTCTGCAACACTCTTTGCAATGGAAAGTCCCAATCCATATCCACCGGTTGCACGGGCACGGGAACTGTCACTGCGGTAAAAGCGTTCAAAAATCTTTTCCGTTTCCTCTTCTCGAACACCTTTGCCCGTGTTATAGACCTCTAAAATGGCACGATTTGTTTCTTCTCGCAGGGAAACTTTAATTTCACCGTGTTCTGCACTGTACTTGAAGGCATTATCAATTAGAATGCCGATCATGCGTCGGATTTGTTCTGAATTACCGTGGAAATATAAATCTGGCTGTACTGTAATGAGAAATTTCTTTTGTTGTTCAAATGCCTGTGATTCAAACGGCAATGCCATCGTTTCTACCGCAGCACTTAAATCGAATCGTTCTGCCGTATCCAATATGTGATTGTTGTATTCCATTTTGGTCAGAGCCATCATCTCATCCACCAGAACCCGCATGCGTTCTGTCTGCATTCGGATATAGTTCAGCCATTTATTTTCTCCGATCTCATCCTGTAAAATATCGGCGTTGGCAGAAATAATGGTGAGTGGTGTTTTCAGCTCATGTCCGGCATCTGAAATAAATTGTTTTTGCTTTTCAAAGGAAATCTGCATCGGCTGCATGGCACGTTTGGTCAGCATCATGGTGAGAAACAAGACAATGCTTTCCATCAGAATAAAGATGATGATGCTGATAATGACCAACTGCCGGAGGAAACGCTGGTCTTTGGAACAATCTATAAACCCGATTACACTTCCGAGCTGATAATCCTGTTCATAAAATTGAAGGGTATTCAATCGTCCATCTTTTTTTTGCGTTTTTTGTACCGCTTGTACGAAAGCCTGTACCTCTTCCTCTGTATAGGCATACCAGTCAGCTTGAATGGTTTCTGTCATATTGCCGTTCTTGTCCAGTACAGCCAGAAAGTAATCAGAGGAGTTGCTTTCTTTTGGAAAGGGCGGTTCTTCGTTCCATTTTTTCTGTACAGTGGTTCGTGAAAATAGGGAAATCGAAGCGTTCCATGGATATGGCTGCCACGGATCATGATCATCGTAAGGGGGGCTGTCATCTTGCCAGTGATCTTGGTCATTTGGTAGGGACTGTGGTGGCTTGATTATGGTTTGGCTGGTGGGGTAGGTTTGTGATGGCGGCTTGATGATAATTTGGCTGGTTGGATCGGTTTGTAATGGCGGCTTGATCATGGTTTTGCTAGTTGGGTAGGTTTGTAGTGGTGGTTTTGTTTCTGTTGCTTTTTTTGTGGTCTCCTGCGGCAGACGATTCGTTTGTGCTTGTGCAGTGGATTTTAACGGTGCAGTTTCTGTGGCAGGGTTTGTTGTTGTTACTGTTGTCGTTGTTTTCCGGATCGTTACAGTTGTACTGATAACAGCTGTGGTAACGGTAAACGGATCCATTTCGGAGGGCTGACCATTGGGTTTTAGATCTGGTTTCGGGCTTCTCACCCGGATTTCATTTTGCACTGCCTGCTGTAGGATTGTTTTATTTTGATTGTAAGACATCAACGTCGGAATCGCATTGAGTGCAATCATGGGCAGCAGAACGGCACCGGTGAGAATGCACATGGTAAAACAAATAAAATGGCGTCTTACATGCCGAATCATGTGTTTTGTTCCTCCAGAAAGTAGCCAATGCCTCTTGCTGTTTTAATGGAAATATTGGCATGGATGGATTGTAATTTTTTTCGCAGAAAAGAGATATAAACTTCAATGTTGTTATATTCGACATCGCTTTCATAGCCCCAAATTTTTTCGATAAAAAACTCTTTGGAGATAATTTGTTTGGGGTTGCTCATAAAAATTTCCATCATCTGAAATTCTTTCAGACTGAGTTTCACCTCTGCTTGACCATAGCTGAGGGTATAGCTCTGTTGATCCAGATGCAATGCATGAAACTGTAAGCCGTCTACCGTAACTTCTCCGGTTCGTCTGGTCAGTGCACGGATACGAGCAAGCAGTTCACCGGTTACAAAGGGCTTGGTCAGATAATCATCTGCACCGCTGTCAAGCCCTTTGATTTTATCTGCAATATCTGACTTTGCGGTCAGAAGCAGAATTGGCGTTGAGATTTTCTGTTTTCGCAGCATCCGCAGAACGGAAATGCCGTCCAGAATGGGCAGCATGATATCCAGTATAATGCAGTCATAAATTCCCGTGCTGGCATAGTGCAGCCCATCTTCCCCGTTATAAACGGTATCCACGTGATATTTATTGCGCTGCAAAATTTCTGCCAGGGCATCTGCAAGCTGTATTTCGTCTTCTACAATTAAAAGGTTCACCAAAAAGACCTCCCTTCTGATATTCCTTTTTAGCATAGCATTCCAACCTTAAAATAGACTGAATTTATGAAGGGATAGTTTTTTTTGTGCACCCATTATTTTGCTTTACAAAAGGGTTTTGTTGAGGGCATACCATCACAAAACGGCATAGCATTTGCTATACCGTTTGTTTTAACATGTGTTCGAGGAATAAGGGTTCTCTGAAAAATCGAACCCTGCATTGTTATCAAAGGAGAAAAAAGATTATCTTTATCTGTCCAGTCCCGGTAATGTTTCTATTAGGGAAAGATGATAGGTTTCTGCCAATTTTCTGCATTCTGCCTGTGACACGGTATCATTTAATGCTTCCGGTGTATGGGCATCACATCCAATGATGGCGGTATTGCCAACAGCCTGTGCAATCTGTAGAAAGTGTGCGTTAGGGTAATGCCGTCGATCTTTCCAGCCAAGCAGATTGATTTCAATGGGAATCTCTTTTTCTTTGAGATAGCAGCACAGGCGGCGATAATGTTTTTCATAAATGGCAGGATCACCTATAAAATGAAATAAATCTGGATGGGCAACATAGCAATATTGTCCGGTTTCCATTGCTTCGATGACCAGATTGACATAATGTTCCAGTTCTGCTTCTTCTTTGGTTGGGCTGCTGGTGTAAATGCCTTTTTGTTCTGGATACAGAAAATGTTCGCCGAGAATCTGATAATCAATCGGATAATCTTTTAACAGCTGTTGTTGTGCCGGCATCATTTCAGGGACATACTCTGCTTCAAAACCGATATAAATGGTGATGTCATTGGCATATTCTCGTTTCAGGGAAGTCAAAGAATGAAAATAGGAATCTACTTCTTCTGGCCGCATCCGAATAAAGGAACGGTAGGCGTCCGGAAAGATCCATGGGCAGTGGTCAGAAAAACCAAGAATTTTCATACCATTTTGGATGGCTTGTTCTATATAGGCTTTGTCTTCTCCCGTTGCGTGTTGGCAGCGGGAAGTGTGCGTATGATAATTTGCAAACATAAGAACATCCTCCTTAATAAATATAGGATAGACAGGCAGTCTGCTTTTATGCCGAAGCAAACTACAGGGGGAAAATACCGATTAAAGGTGCCGGAAACTGTTTCCGGTTCATTATTTTATTTGGTTTTCTCCGTTTGGTTCTGATATGCCTGATATAGCGTCTGTTTTCGGTATCCAGTTTCAGCTGCCACTGCTTTGCAGGCATCTGTCAGCCGTTCTCCTGTCTTCAGTCGCTCCTGTACCTGCTGTAATGCAGTTTCCATTGTAACCGTATCGGTTTCCGTCTGTTCCGGTGCACCGGCAACAATCAGGACAAATTCTCCCTTTGGCGGTTGTGTTTCATATCGCTGCAATGCTTCTGCAATGGTTGTTTTCCAAACCTCCTCGTGCAGCTTTGTCAGCTCCCGACAAATAGAAAGAGAACGGGTTTTGCCGAAATAGTCTGCAAAATCGGTCAGTGTCCGCACCAGTTTATGCGGTGCTTCATAGAAGATCATCGTTCGGCGTTCGGTTTTTAGTTCCTGTAAATGTGCCTGCCGTTGTTTTTTGGTGACAGAGAGAAATCCCTCAAACGTAAAGCGTCCCGTTTCCTGACCAGAAATGGCCAGTGCAGTAATGGCAGCACTGGGGCCGGGAACAGCGGTTACCGGAATGCCCTGTTCTTTGCAGAGCCGTACTAAAATTTCACCGGGGTCAGAAATACACGGCATACCAGCATCTGTCACAATGCCGCAGGTTTCTCCGGCAGCGATACGCTGCAAAAGCTGTTGGGTGACCAATTGTCCGCTATGATCGTGATAGCTTACCATGGGGGTATGCACATCATAATGACTCAGCAGCTTTCGGGTGACACGGGTGTCTTCTGCTGCAATAAAATCGACCTCTTGCAGGATACGCAGCTGCCGCAGCGTCATATCCTCTAAGTTGCCGATGGGCGTTCCAATGACATATAATGTGCCGCTCATGGCTGCACCTCCTTGTTTGGTTCTTCTGATAAACGATAGAGTGCTTGTACTGCTTGGGAATCGGCATCGCCGTCCCGTACATAGAACTGCGGCAGTACGTTCAGAAAGGATTTGCCGCCTTTGCGCCCTTCTAGCAGAAAGAGCCATGGTGCGGAATCCGGATTTTTGGAAACAAATTGCAGTCGTTTGGGTTCTATATGATGATGCTGCATGGCAGCAATGCAGTCTGCCAGTCGCTCGGAACGATTGCAGAGGCAGAGTCTGCCGCCGAATTTTAAAAGGCGGCTTGCCGCCTGACAGACATCTGCAATGGTACAAAGAATCTCATGCCTTGCAATTTTCTGTGCCGTCAGTTGGCTTTCCAGCCCAGCTTGATAGGCTTTATAAGGGGGATTGCAGGTGACAAGATCGCATTGCTGCAAGGGTGCTTCTGTCCAGAGTTGTTTGAGGTCTGCACAGACAGGTGTGACAGTATTCTGTACATGACATTCTATGACAGCCTGCGTAAATTGTGCAATGGCATCGGACTGAATGTCCATGCCCCAGATATGGCGGGGCGGTGCTTGCCGCTGCATAATCATGGGAATAATGCCGCAGCCTGTGCCAAGGTCACAGACGAGATCTTTTTTTCGCCAGCCGGCAAAATTTGCAAGGAGAAATGCATCTGTGCCGAAGCGGTGGTTTTCACTCACATAGACATGCATGCCGCCGGTGAGAGGTTCTTTTTTCCAGTCCATGGGAAGTTCCTTTCTGATAGATTGTTTCACGTGAAACAGCTGCGGCGAGTCGCCGCAGATAGCCCACCCATCGTTATGTTTTGGAAGGGAGAGACTTTTTGCTTCCCTCAAGGGCGGGAAACGATTGTACGCCGTAGGCGATTGCGGTCAAGCTGGCTCAGCTTGGCGAGGGGGATTCCCCATAGTGTGGGGAAATGTCGGCGTAGCCGACAAAGGGGAAGGGCATCCTCTAAAAAAGGGGGGGCAAGCTGCCCACCTTGCAAAGCAAACGAGTTGGAATCGTTTAATGGATGAGAAACAAGATATCGTTGTCTGCCATTCTAAAAATAAAAAGCAACAAACAACAGAAGTTTAGGAGAAATCGGATGCAAATTGATATCACACACACTATGGCGGACAGCGAACACAGGCAGAGAGCAAAGCGATTCTGCCGGATAATTTGGAATTGGTATCCCTAAGAATCCTTCTCCCTTTTCGCTTTTTGAAAGAAATTGGGACAGCTTACAACGGAATCAAACCGCTATGAATGGCATCTTGCAAATCGGATAGATTCTGAACAGAAACCGTAGCCGTCTGCTGAATTTGTTCCCATTCTGCTTGGGAAATCGCAGTATCATAAACGCCAACGGTAAAAAATCCGTCTTTTGCTGCGGAAGTAATACCATGCAGGGCATCTTCTACAACCACGGTCTGTCGTTTGCCGCAGCACATTCGATTGGCAGCCTGCCGGTAAATGATGGGCTGTACTTTGCCAATGCCGACTTCCTGTTCGGTTATGAGAAAGGAAAGCCGTTCCCAGATGTGCAGCCGTTTTAATGCGGCTTCTGCCAAAGTTGGGTAGGTTGCCGTTGCGACGCAGTAGGGGATGTTTCGGGCATCCAGAAAATCCAAAAGCGGCAGGACACCGTCTTTCAGCGGTAGGGTATTCCGGTAGGCATCTTCTGCCAGCGACTGCACCAGTGCGATAAATGCTTCCTGTGTGCAGGGCAGATGAAAGCGGTCAATAAAATATTGTGAGGATTCTGGAATTGTCATTTTTTGGATTTGCTTTTTTAAGTCTGCCGGTGCTTCCATGCCATAGTGCTGTAAAATTTGCCGGTCGATGTCTGACCAGACGGTGGTGGAATCCAGCAGTGTGCCGTCCAAGTCGAAAATGACGCTGTTTAAGGTGTGATATTCCATGTTGATTTCCTTTCTAAAGGGTGTTTTTGAACAATAGGTTTCATGATAGAAATGAGAAATTCACGCCTGTTTTTTACACATAGAATCATAGCAAAGTTTGTCGCCGTTTGCGGTTTCTATGATATGAAATTCTTTTTCTACATACCCACGCAATTGATAAATTTTTTTGGCAGGCAGAGAAGCATCTAATATGATTTCAGGGAAGTGATGAAAGATTTTTTCTTCTGCAAAATCTAAAAGCATTCTTCCATATCCATTGTGCCGAAATTTCGGTATTACAAAAAGACGGCAAATCTCATTTTGTTTTATTGTCACAGTTCCCACAAAGGTGTCATTTTCTTGCAGCAGGAAAACACAATTTGATGTAATGTCCTGCAAAATATTTTTATTACAGTGATGGGATTGAAAGAAAGCGACTGCACCAACTGGATAGTAATGTGGGTATACTGTAGAAATGGTTTCTTGTGTAATGTACTTAACAGTATCCAATAACTGTTCTGTAGCAAGTATTATTTTCATTTGAATTATTTCCTTAAACAATTTATTTCGTAATGGGCATCCACAAGTGGCAGAATGTGACTCCTATTTTACCTGATCTGCACGAAACGGCTCAATAGGTCTTTCTAAGTTGTTTGTGTCTTTATTCGTTTGTTTTATTTTCCCATACGATAAGTCTGTTGCAAGCGATTCCTTTGAGCAAAAATAAGAATCGAGATCTGGTTCAAAGGGTGTGATGTTCCATGTTGATTTCCTTTCTAAAGGGTATCTGATGATATGAGATGAATAAAAATTTCTATCTTCCAAAGCAGTATAAAAACACCGACCACCCCATAATCTTGATTCCAACGCCAAAAAAGACAACATATCCGATCAGCGGCAGGAGGAGCATCCATTTTTTGATATTATAAAACTTTTTGCATAAATATAGTAATGTCGGAATTAATAATAATAAATATATGATAAGCTCAATCACACCAATCATGATGGATATATCTTTTTCAGGTCCTAAATCATATGCATATCCTTTGGCGTGACCTGTAATATTCATATAAATAATTCCATAGCAAATTGGTGAAACAATGCTTAAAAGAATGCACCATACGCTGCAAAAGAACATCTGCAATTTGGATTTCATAATATATCTGTTTCCTTTCTAAAGATTTTTTGGAAAAATCAAATCGCATTTGTGCAGGAAAATGGGCTCATAATAGCTGCCATTCGATACAGGTTGGCTTTTCCCTTGTTTCAAAAAATGTTTTCATACAAGCAATAGCGTCTTCTGTGGAAATAACGCTGTCAGCAGGTGCTTCCCATTCTACGCCGCCCGCAATAAAAAGGACAGGTCTCTGTCTTGTTCCATAGGACAACCATATGACACCTTCTTTTTCAAAATAAGTAAGACAGCTATTCGCTCCATTTACTAAAATGGCAAGGCAGGGATATTCTGTTTCACCACTGATCCAAATTTCATCTAACGGCAAAGCGGCACTTTTTTGGATTTGTTCTGCTATTTCCGATTTCGTTTGGAGTGGAAAATCGCCTGTATTGATACACATATGCATGAGATTGCGGTGTCTATCCATTTGCTCCATACCGAATGCTCAATGGTGAGCTTGACAATATGCTGCATAACGTTTGTCTAAAATAGGTTCAAATGCTTCATAATCCTCCCAAGAAAAGGGCGTTTCCAGCGTTTTTTCCTGCATATAATTGCAATAATCTTTCGAATAATTTGTCTCATAATAGGCATCCACAAACGGCAGAATACATGCTGCCATGTCCTCTCTGCAAAGTACCATATCACAATATTGGCTGAAAAATGCAGCACCTGTCATGGTTTTCTGTTTCACAGCTTCGATCGCAGGAGCTTCCTCTGCCTCCAGATGGATTTCTCCTAAAAAATCGTGGCGAATCAGCCATGTGAGGAAGAATGCCATGTGATTGCCAGCGCATTCCCAGATGATGACTTCGTCTTCGTCCGTCAGGGAATCTGGATTTTTATCCAATCGTTTACAGTAATATTCCATAGCAGAATCCCACTGCCATTTTGCCTTATCTGTATGAAATGGTTTCGCAGATGTTCCAGCGTTGTTGGTATTTTCATTTGTCTGTTTCATTAGATACATTTCCTTTCTCATATAATTTAGTCGGTTGCAAACAATTCCTTTTGGCAAAAGTAGGGGCCGAACTCTGGTTCATGGGTATGTACATATGTCCACGAGAAATCGGTTGCAACAATATAGATATCGGTGTAGCGTTCTCTGTCCAGTGCCTTTGCAGTTCTTTTTTTTCCAGATGGAGACTCGTTTGATGTTACAGTCATATCCTCCATAAAACTGTATCCCTTTGCAATCCTGCAACGAGTCGAATGCCGCCCTTGCTGCATCTCCTTCCAGACAGGGAACATTGCCCCAAGTAAAAATATGCCACATATGATTTCCGTCAGTGGTGACATGGTTCTCCATGATTTCTTTTGGAACATTTTGTCCGAAAACCGAAAGCCATCTTCTTACTAATTTTTTGTCCGTCATAGGTAGGTTTTCCTTTTGTTTGTTATAAATAGGATTTCGTGCGGTTTAAATCTGTTACAAGATACGGATTTTCCTGTTTCATCCGCTCTACGAGTGTCATTGCAAGGTCACGGTTGTTCTTTAATGCCGCTAGTTCCAGTTCTGTTATGCCGACCAGTTGTATAAAATCCGTTCTACCATAAATCGTATCCACGCCACTTGCTTCTGTATCAGATACCGTGAGCAGTGCAGTTATGGCAGATGGACGATTTGCACAAATGGAATTTCCTTGGTTTGCAATAAATTCATATGGTTCCAAATACCGTTTGTTTTGATAGGTATACCGTGCTAAGTTGGCAAGTACGTTGATTGCCCACATACAACGTTCCACATCGGTTTCTGCCAGCTTGATGGTCATTTCATAGCCCCATCCGTTGTATTCTCCACCAAATGCTTCTTCATTTGCATAGAGTTCTGTCATGCCGTAGGTGACAAGGTGTTTGTAGCCATGATCGGAGGTATAAATCGAATAGCCATCCAGGTATTCGTTTCCGCCAAACATCGCCCGGCTTGTAAAATCGTTAGCGAAATGGGCAGGTTCCTGTCCGGGATAAAGGGCATCGAATACACTGTCAATGGCATCCCAGCCCGGTGCCCAGTCGTGATCTGTTTTTGCTTTCTGTTTGAATTCTTCCAATGTCATGTGTGGTTGCTCCTTTTTAGTGATTTTTATCGGATTCAGTAAAGTGACGGATGATATATCCAGCCATCAGCAGTCCAGCCACAGATGGGACATAGGAAATACTTGCTGGAACGGGTTTTCCGTGTTCCGTTTTTCCCAGTCCCTGTGCAGATTTTGGCGGTTCGTCTGACCATAGTACAGGCACATCTTGAATCCCACGTTTCCGCAGCTCCAGCCGCATCACCCGTGCCAGTGGGCAGACCTGTGTTTTGGTATAATCCGTAATGCGGAAACGGGAGGGGTCGAGTTTGTTGCCCGTTCCCATACAGCTGATCACTGGCACATTGGCAGCTTTTGCCCGTTCAATCAGCAGCAGCTTTGCCGTGACGGTATCAATGGCATCTGCAACAAAGCTGCAATCTGCAAAAGAGAACTGCTTAGCAGTTTCCGGCGAAAAAAAGCAGTCTTTTACGGTAACCTGACAGGCAGGGTTGATATCTGCAATGCGTTGCTGTATGACAGTGGTTTTCGGCATGCCAATGGTGGAATGCAGAGCAGGCAGCTGCCGGTTGCAGTTGGAGAGACTGACCGTATCGTGGTCTACAATGGTAAGCCATCCGATTCCGGCACGGGCGAGGGCTTCTGTGAGATAAGAGCCGACACCACCCAGACCGAATACCATGACATGACTCTGTTGAAGTTTCTGAAAAGCGTCCATGCCAATGAGGGCAATGGTACGTTGATGCTGTTCTGGATACAAAGGGGGACACCTCCGGATGATTATTTTATCGTGAACGTCAAAAAGAATTTGTTGTTTATGATAAATGATGAAGTCATTCTACGCCGCAGGCGACTGCGGTCAAGCTGGCTCAGGCGGCGAGTCGCCGCAGACAGCTCACCCATCGTTATGTTATGAAAGGGAAGAACTTTTTGTCGCCCTCAAGGGCGGGAAACGATTGTACGCCGTAGGCGATTGCGGTCAAGCTGGCTCAGCTTGGCGGAAGGGGATTGTTAAGGGGAACAAGCTGTTCCCCTTAACAAATGTTGTAATCAGAGAAAATTGCAATCTAAAAGAGAAGAGATCCGCTGTCCGCTATTTAAAAAAACAAAACGGCATGAAATACAGAAATTTAGTGTGGTTAGACTGCAAATTGTGGTACAGAACAGGGCGGACAGCGGTCACAGGCAGACAGCGTAGCGAATCTGCCGGACGATTCGGACAAGTTTTCCAAAAATGGATTTTTGTGTGATTCCCCACTGCGTGGAAAAATGTCAGCAACGCAGATTTTGCTTTTTTCCTGTTAAACTGCAATCATTACCGTTTACAAGAAACGCTCTCCCCAAAATGGAAAGAGCGATTCTTTTCTCAAATGGAATGTCTGCTTAGAGCAATTCCATTTTTCTGTCTGTGAATAGTGCCTTCGGCATTGCCCATACCTTTCCGGTTGCCTCTTCCTGATAAATTACCAGCACTTCCTGTGTTTCTGCATGGCTCGCCAGAGAGGTTACCTTCCAAACACTGCCGTCTTCCTGCTTGTAGCGGTCACCAGCTTCGACTGGCTTCGGAGCTGCTTCTACTGCTGGTGTTTCCGGTGCATCTGCGTTGTTTACAATGTCATCTGTTACCAGAATCATTGCACTGAATGGCGGCATGTGAAGAGATGCATTGCCATTATTGACAGGAATCGGCTGTCCGCTGACTACATCGACCAGAGCTGGCAGATGGGTACCAAATTGCATATCATAGCTGCAATCTTCCAGATTCAATGCCACATAAACGGTTGTGTCGTTCCAGTCCTTGCGGAACAACAGCTGTCGGTTGCGGACAATGACAGTCTGGTAACTGCCAGTACGCAGTGCCGGATAGGCTCTGTAAATTCTGCCCAGCTTGACCAGATGCCGATACAAATCCAGATTGCCGCTCCGCTGTAATTCTGCCAAGTCCAGACACGGCCGCAGTCCATCGTCAGAGTTATTTTCATGCCGTCCCTGTACACCGTATTCACTGCCGTAATAAACAGATGGGATACCCGGCATTGCATACATCAGTGTATAGCAGAGCGGCAGATACCGCTGATCCACTAGCGTGCTGGCAAGCCGGTTGACATCGTGGTTGTCTACGAAGTTATACAGGTTGATGCCCTTGTAAATACCGCCGTTTCCGAACTGGCGGTTGATGGAATAGTCAATTTCAAAATAGTTCTTGTCGTTGTGAGAGGAGTAAATGCCCTTATAGCATTCATAGTTCGTAACAGAATCCAGCATTTCTGGATTTGCCCAACGCTTATAATCACCATGAATGATTTCTCCCATCAGCCAGAAATCTGCTTTTTTGCCCTTGCAGAAATTGCGGATTCGCTTGAAGAAGTCAAAGTCTACGCAGTCAGCTGCATCGAACCGAATGCCGTCAATATCGAATTCATCCATCCAGTAGCCAACCGCATCAATCAGGTGGTCACAGACATGCCAGTTCTTGAGGTTCAGCTTGACCAGATTATAATAGCCATTCCATCCCTCGTACCAGAATGGGTCGCCGCATGGGCTGGAGCCGCCAAAATTCAGACCAGCAAACCAGTCACAGTATGGAGAAGCCTGTTTCTTTTCCTGTACATCTCGAAATGCCCAGAAATTTCTGCCTACATGGTTGAAAACGCCGTCCAGAATGACACGAATTCCATTTTTGTGTAATTCTTGACAAATATGTTTGAACATATCATTTGTACCGAGTCGGCGGTCAATCTGCTTATAATCGGTGGTGTCATAGCCATGTTCTACGGATTCAAAGATCGGGCCGAAATAAACGGCATCTACCTGCATTTCTTTCAAGTGCGGAATCCAGTCTAAAACCTTTTCCAATCGGTTGACTGGTTCGCCCCCTTCGTTGTGCTTGGGGGCACCGCAAAAGCCCAGTGGGTAGATGTGATAAATAATCGCATTGTCGTACCAGTTCATGGTGATTTACTCCTTTTTCTTTTTCCTGTTTCCATCAAAACAAACAACGGTCAAACAGCAGCTCAGGATTCTGGCGTACCTTCCAAGAAGTAGGAAGCTTCCATATCTGCCACGTTGAGTGCCAGTGCCAGCGGAAACTGTTCGAGGGCTCTGCCAATCTGGTTTTTATCTTCTGGACCAGAAAAGCCCATATGATACCGGATGGCGAATGCCTCTTCTCGGGAGAGACGCAGGAAGCCGGACAGCATATAGACAGATTTTTCCCCATGTCCATATGGCATCGTATCCCGAATGGTATAGTAGGGGACTTTTTCCCACACACCCTGTGCATTTTTGGCATTGCGATAATCTACGGCGTAGAAATTGACTTTGCACAAGTCATGCAGCAGTGCCACCAATGCTACAGTTTCCTCCGAGTAGTTCATGCCATACTGTTCTTTTGTACGGGGGCGTGCCAGATAATCGACTAGACATTCATAGACATTCAGGCTGTGTTCTACCAAACCGCCTTCATAAGAGCCGTGATAACGGGTACTGGAAGGGGCAGTAAAGAAGTCGCTGGCATCGGATTGCAGCCAGTTCAGGAGCTGTTCTGCTCCACGCCGTTTGATTTTTTCCTGATAGATTTGAATAAATTCTTCTTTTTTGGTCATGATGTGCCTCGCTTCTTGTTTGTTTTGATGGTGTATGCTGCTATTATACCACACTTTTTGATAAATTGCAAGGTTTTGCATGGGGAGGAAATGAAAGTTCATTTTTAAATGATGGTTTCCATTCTACGCCGCAGGCGACTGCGGTCAAGCTGGCTCAGGCGGCGAGTCGCCGCAGACAGCTCACCCATCATTATGTTATAAAAGGGAGGAACTTTTTGCCGCCCTCAAGGGCGGGAAACGATTGCACGCCGCAGGTGATTGCGGTGGCAGACAGCATAGCGAATCTGCCGGACAATTCGGACGAGGTTTCCAAAGAAAGTCCGAGAATTGCTTTCTGTGTGAGCAGCCATAAAATAATTTTTTGTAGATTGCAGAATTTTTCAAAAAATGCACAATATCTATTGAAAAACAAATAAAAATATAGTATACTTTTTATAAAAGGAGGGGATGTTATGCCCATGCATATGAAAAAACAACGTGTACTTGCCTGTCTGATTGCCGGCAGCTTGCTGTCTGTTCCGTTTCCAGTCACAGAAGTCAGTGCGGAAATGTGTGAAGTAACGATGCTGGGAGATGCCAATTGTGATGGCAGCGTTTCCTTGGAAGATCTGGTATGTTTGCAGCGGTATCTTCTGCGAAAAGCAGATGCCATTTCTGTCAACGCTGATCTGAGTGCAGACAACGAGATTAATGTTGTGGATCTTTGTCTGTTAAAGCGGATGCTGCTGGGGACATACCAGCCAGTGGATTTTACCAAACTGAAAATCAACGAGGTTTGTGCCTCCAATCAAAGCTGTCTCAGTGATCCGAATGGGAATTATCCTGATTGGGTGGAACTGTACAACGCTGGAGAACAGCCGCTGGACATCAGTGGATATGGACTTTCAGATAGGAAGAAAAAGCCCTTTCAGATGACATTTCCGGAAGATACCATTGTTCCGGCAAACGGTTATCTAATTGTATATTGTGACAGTGGTGCAGCGACTGCGGGGAATGCACTCTATGCACCGTTTCGTATCAGTGCCTCTGGGGAAACCCTTTATCTTACGCATCCAACCATGGGGACGCTGGATAAGGTGGAAGTGCCTGCAAGTGAGCCGGATGTGACGTATGGCAGATATGCGAACGGTTCGGATACGTTTTCCTATCTCACGCCAACGCCAAATGAAAGCAATGATACTGCAAAAGAAATTGTGGTGGTAGAAGATCCGGTTTTCTCTGTGGAAAGCGGCTTTTATGCTGACCCATTTGACCTTTCCATTACGGGGGCAGAGGGAACAACCATTTATTATACGCTGGACGGTTCTGACCCGTCTACTTCCAAGACTGCAAAGGTTTACAGCAATTCTCTCTCTATTTATGACAATACCAGCAATCCCAATGTACTGAGTGCGGAAACCGATATTGTTCTTTGGAACTATGGCGCACCAAGCAAAAAGGTAGAAAAGGGTATGGTGATTCGTGCGGTTGCGACGGATGCGAAAGGAAATTGCAGTGATGTCATTTCCAAGAGCTATTTCATTGGAAAGACGGCATCCTATTATCAGAATATGAAAGTGGTTTCTCTGACAACCGATCCAGAGCATATCATAGATCAGAAAACCGGTATTTATGTGGTCGGGGATTCGTATTATGAGTGGAAAAACAGTGCGGATTATGATCCATCTCTGGAAGCATGGGATACACGCAACCCAACCAACTATAATCAGGAGGGAAAGAGTTGGGAGCGTCCGGCAGCGGTACAAGTCTTTGAACAGGGAACGCTTGCCTACAGCGGAAATATTGGTATGCGAATTGCTGGTAACGCCACTCGCAGCAATCCGCAGAAGAGTATTCGTCTTTATGCAAGAAGTGAATACGGCGAGTCTAAGATGAAATATATGTTCTTTGAGAAATTGACCGATTGCAACGGTAATCCTGTAACCAGTTTTGATAAAGTGACCATCCGTAACGGCGGCAATGATTTTGCGGATACCTATATGCGAGACATTTTGGTGCAGCAGTCAGCGGAGGGGCTGGCAGTCGGCAGACAGGCGGAAGAACCCTGTATCTTGTTTTTGGATGGAGAATTTTGGGGCATGTATATTCTCACGGAAAAGCTGGAGGCAGAATCCATTGAAACAGATTACGGGATTCCGGCAGAAAATGTCACGACCATTAAAACCTATGAAATTGAGGGCGATCAGGCAGTTGGAGGAGATTATATCAATTTCTATAACTGGGCAGTCAAAGCGGATATGACGGAGGATGCCAACTATCAGAAGTTCTGTGAAAAGATTGATATTCAAAGTTTTATGGACTATATTGCAATTGAAACCTATATTTCCAATACGGACTGGTGTACGCCTACTTATACGAATAACTGGATGATGTGGCGTTCCAATACAGTGGACGAGAGCAATCCATATGCAGACGGAAAATGGCGGTATTTGCTCTTTGATATGGAGTATTCTTCTAACTTGTACAGTGCTGCCAATACCAGTTATAACTATGATGTGCTTGGCAATATGAAGAAACAAGCGGAGTGGGGGAATATTGGAGCGTTGTTCTATCATTTGTTGGACAATGAGACGTTCAAGGAAACGTTCTATCAGAATTATCTGCGAGTGATGGAGGAAAACTTCTCGGTTTCTGCGATGGAAAGCCGGATTGCAGCCTTCCAGGCGGAGATGAAAGAAGCGGTTACAGCAACCTATCAGCGGTATGGGTATACGTATCTGAATTACGAGACGATGTGTGCAAAGGTGCAGGAGTTTTACCAGAAACGTCCTGCTTATGCAAAGAAGTATTTGGATTTAGTTTGTGGAAAGCTGGAGCCTTCCGATAATTTGATCACCAATGCAGAAAATTGGAGCTTGTATCGGGGTTCCGCAGAAGGCACGCTTACTGTAAACAGTGCAACAGATATTTCGGTGGAAACAATGAAAACTGGCAATGAAGTATGGATGATGCAGGCGATTTATGACGGTTTGACGCTGGAGGCAGGAAAGGCCTATCAGCTGACCTATACGCTCAAAAGTGATACGATACAGTCACTTGCTCCACATGTACAGATGGCAGAGGGGTTATATACCAGTTATGCATGGGAAAAAGTGACGGTCACGCCAACAGAGCAGACTTATACACAGACGTTTACCATGCCGGAAACCTGTACCAATACAAAAGTGGGATTTGACTGCGGATATGGTGTCGGAACGTATGAAATTACAAATATTTCTTTGACTTGTTTAGATTAATATATTTGGGATATGCCTGTAGGGGATATCCTGCAAAAAACAGAATGGATTCTACCAAGTAGTCAGTGGCAGCCGACCTGTTCTTTTGGGAGAATAGGTCGGCTGCTTTTTATTTTTTTATCCCGTAATAACGCAAATGCTTGCAATTTTCTCCACTTTATGCTATACTGATAGTAAATTTTTTCAGTACACAAAAGGAGAATCCAACTATGGCAAAGAATAATCAGAAAATGGTAGATGCCATTACAGCAATGGAAGATGACTTCGCACAGTGGTATACCGACATTGTAAAGAAAGCGGAGTTGAGTTCGTACACCAGCGTAAAAGGCTGCATGGTCATTCGTCCCTACGGCTATGCTATCTGGGAGCAGATGCAGCATATTCTGGACGGTATGTTTAAAGCAACAGGACATGAGAATGTTTGTATGCCGATGTTTATTCCGGAAAGCCTGCTGCAAAAGGAAAAGGATCATGTTGAAGGTTTTGCTCCGGAAGTAGCATGGGTTACCCACGGCGGTTCTGACAAACTGGAAGAACGTCTCTGTGTTCGCCCAACATCGGAAACACTCTTCTGTGATCATTATGCAGAAATTGTACACAGTTATCGGGATTTGCCGAAACTTTACAATCAGTGGGTCAGTGTAGTACGCTGGGAGAAGACCACTCGTCCATTCCTGCGTTCCAGAGAGTTTTTGTGGCAGGAGGGACATACCATCCATGCCACTGCGGAAGAAGCCATTGCAGAAACCGAAAAAATGCTGAATGTATATGCAGATTTTTGCAAGGATGCATTGGCAATGCCAGTGGTCAAGGGCAGAAAGACCGAAAGTGATAAGTTTGCTGGTGCGGTTGCAACCTATGCGATTGAAGCCCTGATGCATGATGGTAAGGCATTGCAGGCAGGTACTTCCCACTATTTTGGGGATGGCTTTGCAAAGGCATTCAACATTCAATTTACAGATAAAAATAATACGTTACAATATCCGCATCAGACCAGCTGGGGCGTAACCACTCGTTTAATTGGTGCGATTATCATGACACACGGCGATAACAATGGTCTGGTATTGCCGCCGGCAGTCGCTCCGATTCAGGTCATCATTGTACCGGTTGCAATGCATAAGGAGGGCGTTCTGGAAAAGGCAAGAGAACTGGAAGCACAGCTGAAGGCAGCCGGTCTGCGGGTCAAGCTAGATGATTCGGATAATTCTCCGGGCTGGAAGTTTGCAGAATATGAGATGAAAGGTGTTCCGGTTCGGCTGGAAATTGGACCGAAGGACATAGAACAGGAACAGTGCGTGCTGGTAACACGTCACAATCGGGAAAAGACATTCTGTCCGCTGTCTGCTTTGGTGGAAACCGTACAGGAACGCTTGCAGGCAGTACATGACGGCATGTATGAAAAGGCACTTGCCAATCAGAAACAGCATACCTATGTTTGTAAGACCATGGACGAAATTTCCAAGGTGTTGGAAGAACAGGGCGATGGCTTTATTGAGGCAATGTGGTGCGGAGAAGAAGCCTGTGAGGACAAGGTAAAGGAAATGACAGGGGTTGGTTCTCGCTGCATTCCGCTGGAACAGAAACACCATGCAGATACCTGTGTTTGCTGCGGAAAGCCGGCAAAGCACATGGTACTCTGGGCAAAGGCATATTGATGGCGGCGAGTCGCCGCAGACAGCCCACCCATCGTTACGTTGTGAAAGAGAGGAACTTTTTGCCGCCCTCAAGGGCGGGAAACGCTTGTATGCCGCAGGCAACTATGGGCAAGCGAATCTGCCGGACAATTCGGACAAGTTTTCTCTAAGAAATCCAATACGCATGGCTTGTTTCACGTGAAACAAGGAAGAAAATCAAAAAATGGCAGCCGTTTTTGCGGCTGCCATTTTTATGGATTCAACAAGTTTGATAGAATGGATATTCCG
Organism: Oscillospiraceae bacterium; assembly: GCA_030523195.1. Lineage (GTDB taxonomy): Bacteria > Bacillota > Clostridia > Oscillospirales > Ruminococcaceae > Ruminococcus_C. The sequence goes on along the minus strand of JAUNJC010000002.1, from coordinate 28,353 downwards.
TTGTGCGAACTTGTCATATATTAGATTTGCGGAATGGTATCTACATCCTGTACGGGAAGTTCTTTCACCAAAAGAATGACAAAATTGGTCAATATTGTGGCATCGTCCTCATTGACATTATCGGTTCCATCTTGGAATACATTGGCACTCTTAAGTTGTAAATCATTCAATTGGATGATATTGCTGAGATGTTTGTTTAAGTAGATGACATCTGTTAAATCGACGATACCATTTAAATTGATATCACCATAGAGGATTGGTGAACTATCGTCTGAAGTAGTGGTTGTGCCAGTTTCTCCGGATGTGGTGGTTTCTGTTGTGGTGCTTTCGGTGGTTGTAGTAGTTTCTTTTGTAGTGGTCGTAGTGGTGGTATCCGTGGTCTTTTCATACTCATAAACCAGTGATATTGTATTGATTATGACTGTGACATCACTGCCAGTCTCGTCATTTGTGGAGGACTTCCACCATTCTGGCTGCAATTCGCTGTAGGAATCCTGAATGGTTGCAGATACGGTGTCCCCATCGCCGTTTGTAAACTGGTCGTCCATTACAACTGTAACATCATTGGTACCGCCGCTGTATCCAAAGGATTTTGCCCCCCAGAAAGAGGTACCGTCTTCGCCGAGCAGTTGGTTAAAGGTGAGGGCACCGCCGCCGCCAAACCAAGAGGAATTGGAACTGCAAGTTGTTGTAATGTTCAGAACGACTTTTTTCAGGTGTTCCAGATCGTCAAGCGGGATCATCGGGAAACCATTCTTGGACAGTTCCAACTCGCTGTAGTTGTAAACAATGGTTTTGGTATCTGGTTCTTCCGGCTTGACATAAATTTCAGCATCGCTCTTTTCATCGGAAACAACAACCTGTGCCACGGACATTGGCGGCAGTTCTACTGTTACCTGATTGTTGCTGACATCGTTTTGTACGTCAATAATCCGAATCTGATTGTCATCTGGTGTGATGGCGTAGACAACAGCACTCTGATAATTCTTTGTGCTGCCCTCCAGAGAAATAACAGCTTTCTGTGTTTGGTCTGCACTCTTATTGGAAAGAACAGTGGTAACAGTAGAATCGTCACCAGCGTCAATGGCAGCATACGCATAGGCAAGCGAAATGTCCTCTGTATTGGCTTCTACGAGGGTATCTCCAAAAGCAGCGCCTTTGCCGTCATAGTTGGTATACAGATTGATGGCAGACGATACGTATGGGCAGTCTGACAAGGTGCCCCAGTAGGTTGCAAAGTAAATGCCATTATCTGCAAAACAGCCAAGGGCATCTGCTTCGGCAATGGCTGCACTGGACAGTTTACCGGTGTCTTTTTCATTGCTGATATCTGCCAAATTGTATTCAGAAATTGCAATCTTTGTGCCGGGATAGTACTTGTCAATGGATTCTTGAATCTTTGGAATGAATGGGAAGTACTGTCCGAAGTAGGGCTGTAACCAGCTGTTTTCCACATAGTCTGCATCATACAGGCTTCTTGCTGCCTGTACTCTGGAGGCATCTGTACTGCAATCTTGTGAATAATAGTGGACATCTACAACATCCAGCAGACGGGTGCCATATTCTTTTTCTGCTTGTGCCATTTGTTCCAGATAATAATCCAGATACCATGTATAATTGCCCTTTACGGCTGCCCAGTCCGGATCGGTATATTGGTCGGTGGTGCTGCCGTTGATACAGGGCAGCATTCCCCAGAATGCTGGTCCAAAAACTTCTGCCTTTGGGTCAATGCTTTTTACTACACTTGCCAGTTCAATGGATTTGGAAAGCAACTCACTGTTGCTGACTTCTTCGCTATGCAGGCGAGGATGGGTGTCGTTCCACAGTACAGGTTCATTGTCCAAACTGTATCCCTGTATGCCTGTAGACGTGGAGGCATCGCCGAGCGTTTGCACAATATAGTTGACGTATTCCTCCATATAAACCGCATTGTCAGTCAAATCCGGTTCCAATGAAAGGGCAGTATCCTTCTTGAATTTCACTTCGTTCCAACGAGAAGACGGTGCCGCTTCTGCTTCAGAAACCGTTCCAGACTTGTCCGCAGCGACATAGCCGCCCATTTGCAGAGTTGTGATTTTATAGGGAACGTTGTATTTTGTTGCAGTGCCAGAGAGTCTGCGTGCGGCATAGCCTGCCCCATCGGTAATATCTCCGATATTGGTATCGGAACTGTTGTGCCAGTCCTCACCGGCATTGGAATAGTTATTTTCCCAGTTATAACCAGTATAGCGGTTGCCGCCCTGTCGAACGGCATTCGCAGTGACATTTTTGACATTGCTGCCGTCACCGGAATCGTTTACTCCATAAATATAGGGGCTGATGGATTTTTGTTCACCTGTCAAATTGATCGTTACCGGCATGGTGTAGGAATTATCTTCTGCTGCGATACCGTTCAGCGGAATCTGTGCCAGACAGGTGAGGGTGAATAGCCCTGCAAGCAGAGCGGTGCGTTTGCGATGTTGTGCCATAAAAATAACCTCCTGTATCATATAAAAAATGTTTCCTATAAAGGATATTATCTTCATCATAGCACAGCTTTTCAAAAAAGTCAAGCAATTTGCATAGAAAAGAAACTGTTTTAAGAAAAATATACAGCAGTTTGAAACGTGCCATAGAAAAGGATCTTGACAACAATTGCCGTCAAACCGGATTTCTTTGCAGCAATCGTCTTGCATTGACAGATTTTTATCGCAAAATATCCGAAAATTGTCCTGCGTTTTTGCTCGAAAGGATGAAAATCAAAGCGAAATTTCCGTTTGTACCTTGTTATTTTTTTCATTTTGCAGAAATGTTAAGATTTTTTTGTGTAGCAGCTTGTGGAATGGTATGCTATAATGAATGCAATCGGAAGAAATCACGAATCAATGAAAGGGAAAGGAATTTCATTATGGCAGGATTTTTAACATTTACAAAAGAAAAGCCGCTGAATCGTGTGGTAGAAGTCGATGTTAGCGAAATTGTACCAAATCCTCATCAGCCACGCACGGATTTTGACCTTGCGGATATGCAGTCACTGGCAGAAAGTATTGCACAGAATGGCATTCTCCAGCCGCTTACTGTTCGGAAAGACGCAGACCAACGGTATGAACTGGTAGCAGGAGAACGACGGCTTCGGGCAGCAAAACTGGTAGGACTGCAATCTGTTCCCTGTATCATTCTGGACATCAGCGAACGCAATTCTGCGATTATGGCATTGGTGGAAAATATTCAGCGACAGGATCTCTCGTTTTTTGATGAGGCAAGTGCCATCGAAAAGCTGATTTCCTACTATGGCATGACACAGGAAGATGCTGCTGCAAAGCTTGGAAAAGCACAGAGTACGATTGCAAATAAATTGCGGCTCTTGCGTCTGACACAGGCAGAACGGGATGTGATTATGAAATACAATCTCACGGAACGTCATGCTCGTGCATTGCTGCGGCTGCGTGCACCGGAAGAACGGCTGCAAATTCTGGATAAAGTCATCAAGTACAATTTGAATGTGGAGAAAACAGAAGCAGCAGTAGAGGCAAAAATTGGGCAAAACAAAACACGGGAGAGTTACCGGAAGCGGAGCAAGGTTTTCCAGAATGTACGGATTTTTGTAAACACCATCAACAAAGCGGTGGAGACGATGCAGGCAGCGGGCATTCCGGCAGATTCTCAGAAATTACAGTATGATACACACATTGAATATCGGATTCGCATTCCCGTGCAGCAGAGACCACAGGTGCAGAATCCAACAATACCCAATCCGGCGGTACAGAATCATCCATCTACCAATCGGTTACCGCTGTCTTAATTGTATCAGATACATAATGCAAAACGGCGAACAGTACAACAGTTTTTGTTGGTATTGTTTGCGTCTGGAAGCGACAGCATATACCGATCGCTTTCAAATTAACTTATGCTAACATTCAACAGGATGCTCACTTCCCGAATAGAAAGAAAAACAAAGGGAATTGCATTTGATAGAACAAGATAAAAAGAGACAAATCCTGCAAAACGAGTCATTTCCTTTCTCCGGCAAAGAAACAGATATGCCGGATATGACACCCTATTTTTTCTCTTAAACGAACTGGCAGCATCTTTCTGCGTAGATGCTGCCAGTTCATTTTTTTAAATTCGTCTATTCCGTTCAGAGGGTAAGCGGAGCGTTTTATTTTTCTATGCATGTTTCACGTGAAACACATAGAGGAATTGTACACCGCTGGAGTTAGTTGGTTATTTCTGCTTTGGACGAATGCAGTCCGTGAACATATATCGCTGGAGCGGTTCTGGAATCCGGATGCTGCCATCTGCATTCAGATTGTTTTCCAAAAAGGCAATCAGCATTCTTGGCGGAGCTACCACCGTATTGTTCAAGGTGTGTGCAAAATATTTGTTGCCGTCGGCTGCCTTGACCCGAATGCCCAGCCGTCTTGCCTGTGCATCGCCCAGATTGGAGCAGCTTCCCACTTCAAAATATTTCTTCTGCCGTGGAGACCATGCTTCTACGTCAATGCTCTTGACCTTCAGGTCTGCTAAATCACCAGAGCAGCATTCCAGTGTCCGAACAGGAATATCCATACTGCGGAACAGTTCTACCGTGTAGCTGTATAGCTTGTGGAACCAGTCCATGCTCTCTTCTGGTTTGCAGACGACAATCATTTCCTGTTTTTCAAACTGGTGAATCCGGTAAACACCACGTTCTTCCAGACCGTGAGCACCGACTTCTTTCCGGAAGCAAGGGGAATAGCTGGTCAAAGTTTGCGGCAGGCTGTCTTCCGGCAGAATGGTATCAATGAATTTGCCAATCATGGAGTGTTCACTCGTACCAATCAAATAGAGATCCTCGCCCTCAATCTTATACATCATACCTTCCATTTCGGCAAAACTCATGACACCAGTCACTACGCTGCTGCGAATCATAAACGGCGGGATGTAGTAAGTAAAGCCCTTGTCAATCATAAAGTCCCGTGCGTAGTTCAGGATACAAGAATGCAGCCGTGCAATGTCACCGCAGAGATAGTAGAAACCGTTTCCGCTGGTTTTTCTGGCAGAGTCAATATCAATGCCATTGAGATTTTCCATAATGTCTACATGGTAGGGAATCGGGAAATCCGGCACAAATGGTTCGCCGAATTTTTCCACTTCAACGTTTTCGCTGTCATCTTTGCCGATCGGTACACTATCATCAATGATATTGGGAATCACCATCATTTTTTTCTTGATGTCTGCTTCCAGTGTGGTTTCAAGCTGCTCCAGTTCGTCCAGTTTTGTGCCGATGGCAGCGACTTCAGCCTTGACGGCTTCTGCTTCGTCTTTCTTGCCCTGCCCCATTAGAGCACCAATTTTTTTGCTGATGGTTTTCCGCTGGTTCCGCAGGTCATCACAGGTCATTTTGGTTTCCCGGAATTGCTTGTCCATTGCCAGAATTTCATCGACTAGCGGCAGCTTTTCGTCCTGAAATTTTTTACGGATGTTTTCTTTTACCAGTTCCGGATTGGTCCGGAGAAGTTTCATATCAATCATGGGAGTATTCCTTTCTATTTATAAAATAAAAATCAATCTATATTTGCAATATGGGAAATACAATCTCAATTTGCTGCAATCTCTTCTAAAACAGAATGTAATTTTCCTTCCAGAAGGAAGAATTCAAAGATCAATACCATTTCCTTCGTCAAGAGATATTCTACCTCAAACCCAGCTCCGTCTTCATCTTCAAAAAAAGCAGCATTTGCTTCTGTAAATGGCGGAATATTTTTTTGTCTGTTTAACCGCAGTGTTTCTTCTATCACCTCCTCCAATTCATCCATGGGAAGATCGGAATGGTCAACCAGTTTGGAAATGGTGGTATAATTTTTTTCCTGTATGGCATGCAGCACGGCTTTGATGACGGTAATTGCCTGCTGTCGCTGTACTTCTGCAATCATAAAACAACTCCTTTTGGGGAATGCACCTTATGGTTCTTCCAACTCTGTCAGTTGTCTTGCCAGAGCAGCCAGATCTTCTTTATTATAAAACTCCAACACCAAGGTTCCTTTTTTCTTACCATAGGTGACAGATACTTTTCGCTGTAATCGATCAGTCAACTCCAATGCCATTTCTTTATAATACTGATCTGTCGATCGGCTTTTTTTGGCAGTTGGTTCTGCTTTCTCTGTTTGTTCTGCTGCCAGTTTTTCTACTGCACGGACTGTCATACCGCCCTCGGCACATTTTTTCGCAGTTTCCAGCTGCAATGTAGGATCTGCAATTGCAAGCAATGCTCTTGCATGTCCTGCCGTGATGCTGCCAGTTTCGAGCATTTGCCGAATCTCTTCCGGCAGTTGTAACAGCCGCAGGGCATTTGCCACGGCACTTCTGGAGCGACCCACGGATTTTGCAACTTCCTCTTGTGTCATACCATATTGTTCCATCAAATCCCGAAAACCAGCTGCTTCTTCAAGTGGTGTCAGATCTTCCCGCACCAGATTTTCAATCAGGGCAATTTGCATGGTCTCCTGATCGGAAAATTCTTTAATAATGACTGGCACTTCTTCCAGTTGCAGCAAATTGGCTGCTCTCCACCGCCGTTCTCCAGCGACAATCTGGTATACCATCCCATAGGGGCGTACCAAAATCGGTTGCAGCATACCATATTGCCGGATGGAGTCTGCTAGAGCGGCGATGGCTTCTTCGCTGAAATTTTTTCTCGGTTGGGCACGGTTCGGTTCGATTTCGGAGAGACGCAGGGTGCGTTTTACGGGCACTTCTGCGGTATTTTCATCAAATAAGAAATCTAAACCGCTGCCTAGTCCGCCAATTGCCATTGTCATCCGCCTCCTTTCTGTATTTATAATATCGCATCACTTCTTTTTTCCAAACAGCCGAATTTTCTTATCTTTTTTCGGGGGCGGCACTTCGCCTAACAGTTCCATGCCGAGTTCTGCGTATGCCTCTGCTCCCTTTGAATTTTTGTCATAATACATAACTGGTTTTCCATAGCTGGGTGCTTCGGAAAGCCGCACATTTCGAGGAATCTTTGTCTGAAAAATCTGATTGGGGAAGTATTTTGTTACTTCCTCTTCCACCTGACGGGAGACATTCAATCGTGGGTCAAACATGACAAATAAAATGCCGGCAATTTTCAAAGACGGATTCAAATTCGCACGTACCGCTTTGATCGTTGTGGTCAACTGAGAAAGCCCCTCCAATGCATAGAATTCTGCCAGCATGGGAATAATCAGTTCATCCGCAGCAGCTAGCCCGTTCAGTGTCAGCAAACCGAGTGCCGGTGGGCAATCAATGAAAATATAGTCATAGTCCAGCTTGCAGGTGAGCAGCTGCATTTTCAAGCGATTGGCACGGTACTCCATGCGGCTGAGTTCCAGTTCGCAGCCGGCGAGATCGTCCTTTGCTGGCAGGATAGAGACATTTGGAAATTCTGTGCGAAGGATTGCATCTGCAATTTTGGCAGTGCCGTTCAGTACATTGTGAGAAGAGATGGTCAAGGCACGTTTTTTGATGCCCAAACCGGTTGTGGTATTGCCCTGCGGATCAATGTCAACGCATAAGACCTGTTTCCCACGAGCACCAAAGTAGGCAGCAAGATTGACGACCGTAGTTGTTTTGCCAACACCGCCCTTCTGGTTTGCAATTGCATAAACGAGGCTCATAGTTTCATTCCTTTCCATGATGATTTACACATGAAATTAGTATAGCACACTTTTTTCAAAAAGTAAAGTATTCTTTCCACTTTCAACAAAGAAATCAAAAGACGAATGCCCATGCTGCATCGGCATTCGTCTTGTTTTTTGGAATAGATTTTATGTTTCATCCTGATAGGGTGCACCGCAGTTTTCACAGTATACATCATCTGGATGGCTTCTTGGTGCACCGCAATTGGTACAATACATTGCTATGGTTCCGTTTGACGGTGGATTTTTTATTGCTGCGTTTGTTTTTACTGCACCGGTCAGTGTAGAAGCAGACTTTATTTTTTTCGTATACAGAATTATCAATAAGATCGCAATTGCAATCAGGAGTAAGATGATACCAGCGATCAGCACAATAATTAGGATACTATCAGTATTGTTACTGGAATGATTATTATTTTCCTCCAATATCAATTCTTCACGGTTTTCCTCTTTTATAGTGGTATCTGTTGTAGGATTCATAGTTTCTGCATTGGCTGCCAGTATCGTTTCGGTTGGACTCTCTGTCACGAGAATGGTTTTTTCTACGATCACAGTTTCCACTGGCTTCGGGGCTTCTGTTACAAGCACGGTCTTTTCGATTATGACTGTTTTTATCGGAGCTTCTGTCTGCTTTGGTGCTTCATCATAGAAAGAAAGGTATCTTGCATCAATCCAGCCATAATAATCGCCGTCATCGGTATCCCAGCATTCATACCATGTTAAACCATAGGATGTACATTTATTTTTAGCAGTAATGTGCCAAGTATCTTCTACTTTATGCTGTGTCTGTTTCGAGCCGCCGTAGGCAACATAATTGGTTGTATAGCCGTAAACGCCGCTGCCGTCCACTTCTCCCCGGCGGTTGCTGATACTGTAAATATCCGCAATCGGCTGCTGCGGCTCAGGATCGGGTGTGGAAGAATAGATGGTAATATACTTCCAGTCAATCCAGCCATAATAGTCTCCGTCATCGGTATCCCAACATTCAAACCATTGTACGCCGTGGGAATAATAAGCATTTTTCAGCGTAATATGCCAGCCGTCCTCTACTTTGTGCTGGGTTTCCATTGCACCGCCATAACAGACATAGTTTGTTGTATACCCATAAACACCGCTGCCATTGACTTCCCCTGTTGCTGGCAAATGTCCAGTCAGGTCATTGGCAGCAGTTTGGATTGGCTGTACCATGCTGACGGTGCTGATTGTGAACAGTATTCCTAACAGCAGCATCAGAGAAAGGATTCCCCCTGAAAATATTTTTCGCACTTGTCTCATACCCAATCATTCTCCTCAAAAGTTTTAAATCAGCCATCCGATTCCATACGATGCTGCATTCAGCACAAACGAAAACAGAAACGGATTTCTTTTTTGATACAAACAACATTGATAGATGCCTGCCTCCACAAGCCAAATCACGCCCTCCAGAAAAACAACCCAAAGTACCGGATGCCAAATCCGGAGAGGAAGCAGAAAATTTAAAAATACCGCTGCCGGATTGGTTGCCAGATTCACCAGAAACACCAGAATCAAATCATGACGGTTTCGTTTTGGATAAATCAGGGCGGCTGTACACTCAATGAGTTCTGTGGTACAAAAACAGGGAATCAGTGTATGCAGCACAAGGACTTGGAAGAGTGCATTGTCAAATACGTCCATCTGTATCATCCCCTTTTGTATGTTGAAAGGAAAGCAGATATCTATTTTTCTGTCGTTTTTATTAGTATACCATATTTTTTCAGCCAATGCAAGAAAAGATTTCCATTTTTGATGATTTGTTCCATTGGAAAATGGGAAACAAAAAAACAGCCTCTCGAAAAGGAGAAGCTGCTTTTTCTCTATATACTGTCCTCTATTGCAAATGACATCGTTGTTTGCAAAGCCGCAGGCTTTGCGAGGGCAATAGAGCTTAGTATAATACGATTTGCCATTATTCCAGCGGCGGCAGTGTTCCAGTTTGTAGCTGGTAATACCGTCCCTTCTGTGCCATCAATTGTTCATGGTTGCCACGCTCAATGACACGACCCTGATCCAGTACCAGAATGACATCTGCATTCTGAATGGTAGATAAGCGGTGTGCAATGACAAAGACGGTTCTGCCCTTCATCAGGGCATCCATACCAGCCTGCACAATCCGTTCGGTTCGGGTATCAATGGAGGAGGTTGCTTCGTCCAGAATCATAACCGGTGGGTCAGCCACTGCTGCTCTGGCAATAGAAAGCAACTGCCGCTGTCCCTGTGACAGACCGGAGCCATCGCCTTCCAGTACCGTTTCATAGCCGTCCGGCAGCAGCATAATAAAATCATGGGCATTTGCTCGTTTTGCGGCTGCGATACATTCTTCATCCGTTGCATCCAATCGACCATACCGGATATTTTCCATGACAGTTCCAGTGAATAGGTTGACATCCTGCAAAACCATGCCCATCGAATGCCGTAAATCCGGCTTGCAGATTTTATTGATGTTAATGCCGTCATATCGTACTTTGCCGTCTGCAATATCATAGAACCGGTTAATCAGATTGGTAATTGTTGTTTTTCCGGCTCCGGTTGCACCGACAAGGGCAATTTTTTGCCCCGGTTTTGCATAGACGCTGACATCATGCAGGACAATTTTTTCCGGTACATAGCCAAAGTCTACCTGTTCCATCTGTACATCGCCTTGCAGTTCTGTATAAGTAACGGTTCCATCTTGATGCGGATGCTCCCATGCCCACAGATGGGTGCGGTGATCGGCTTTGCGGAGATTGCCCTCTTCATCACGAGTGGCATTTACGAGATGGACATACCCTTCATCCTGCTCCGGCTGTTCGTCAAGCATATGGAAAATACGGCCTGCACCTGCCAATGCCATGACAATCGCACTGGCCTGTTGTGAAATCTGTCCGATTGGCTGGGTAAAGCTCTTGCTCAGCTGTAAGAATGCGGCAATTGCTCCCAGCGTCAGACCGCCGACACCGTGCAGTGCCAGCAAACCACCCAGAATGGCAATGCAGACATATTGCAGATTGCCAAGATTGTTGACAATCGGCATGAGAATATTCGCAAAGCTATTTGCCTTGGCGGCATTTTCAAATAGGGCTTCGTTTTTCTCATCAAAGGTTTTTGCCGCCTGCGGTTCATGGCAGAACACTTTAACGACTTTCTGCCCATGAATCATTTCTTCAATATAACCGTTGACATCTCCAAGGGAATTTTGCTGTGCAATAAAGTATTTGCCACTTTTTCCGCCGATGTTCTTGACAATCAGCAGCATGAATATGAGAAAGACAATGACAAATAAGGTCAGCCATCCGCTTGTGACCAGCATGGCAATGAAAACAGCAATCACCGTAATAGAGGAAGAAACAAATTGCGGTAAGCTCTGTGATATCATCTGCCGCAGCGTATCGGTATCGTTGGTGTACAGGCTCATGACATCACCGGTTGCATTTTGGTCAAAATAGCGTATTGGCAGTGTCTGCATGTGAGAAAACATTTCGTCTCGAATTTTCTTTAGAACTCCCTGTGATACAGTGATCATCAGTCTTGTATAAAGAAAAGAACCCAGTGCACCAGCAACAAAAATACATGCCATCTTCAGAATCATCAGCAGCAAACCAGAATAGTCCGGCTTTGCTTCCAGCAGCAGCGGTGCAATATAATCATTGATGAGGGATTCCAAAAACGTTGCACTGATTACACTTGCCAATGCACTGAGAATAATACAAACAAAAACCAGAACCAGCCGAATTCGGTACGGCTTTAAATAACCGAGCAAACGCTTCATAACAGCCCCAGCGTTTTCTGGTTTTTTGCCAGCTCCAACCGGCACTCTTCCACGCATCCCACTCATTCTGCCACACCGCCTTTCTTATTTTGTTCTGTATAAATTTCCTGATAAATTTCATTATTTTGCAGCAGCTCTTCATGTGTACCCATCCCATTGATCACACCGCCGTCCAGAACCAGAATCAAATCGGCTTCCTGCAAAGAAGAAATTCGCTGGGCGATTATGAACTTGGTGGTTTCTGGGAGATAGGTACGCAGTGCCTGCCGAATAGAGGCATCTGTCTTCGTATCAACGGCACTAGTGGAGTCATCCAGAATCAGAATTTTCGGTTTTTTCAGCAGTGCTCTTGCAATGCAAAGCCGCTGTTTCTGACCGCCGGAGACATTTGTACCACCCTGTTCAATGTGGGTGTCATAGCCGTCTGGGAAGGTGTTGATAAATTCATCTGCGTGGGCAAGCCGGCAGGCTTCCTGTAATTCCGCATCGGTGGCATGTTCATTCCCCCAAAGCAAATTCTCCCGAATCGTACCGGAGAACAGGACATTTTTTTGCAGCACCATTGCCACTTGATTTCGCAGTGCTGTCATATCGTAATTCCGTACATCCACGCCGCCGACGGTTACAGAACCCTCTGTGACATCATACAATCTTGGAATTAGCTGAACCAAAGAACTTTTCGAGCTGCCCGTACCGCCCAAAATACCAACTGTCATGCCGGACGAGATATGCAGGTCAATATCTTTCAAACAGCACTTATCCATTCGCTTGGAATAGCTGAAAAAGACATGGGAGAAGTCTACGCTGCCATCTTTGACTTCTGTCACTGGCTGTTCTGGATTGGTCAGGTCGCTCTGCTCTTCCAGAACTTCTACAATTCGTTCTGCGGAGGCTCTGGACATGATAATCATTACAAAAATCATGGAAAGCATCATCAGTGCCCCCAGAATTTGCAGTGCATAGGTCATCAGGCTCATCAGCTGACCGGTTGTCAAATCCACACCATGTGTGCCAACAATCATTCTTGCACCAAACCAGGACAGCAGCAAAATACAACCATAGACTGCAATCTGCATTCCGGGCATGGCAAATGACATTCTTCTTTCGGCTTGACAGAAATCGTCATAAATTTTTTTGGAAATCTGCGAAAACTTGCTGATTTCGTGATCTTCTCTGACGAATGCCTTCACGACCCGTACGCCGTGTACATTTTCCTGCACAACATTGTTCAGCTTATCATAAGTACGGAAGACCCGTTCAAAGATAGGATGTACGCTCCGCATCAGTACCAGAACCAACAGTCCCAGCAGCGGAATGGCTGCTACAAAAATCAATGCCAGTTTCCAGTTAATTCGGATTGCCATTGCCAGCGAGAAAATCAGCATGGTCGGTGAACGCAGTGCAACTCGCACCAGCATTTGATAGGCATTTTGCAGATTGGTGACATCCGTTGTCAGACGGGTAACAATACTGGACGTAGAAAAACGGTCAATATTGAAAAAGGAAAATCCCTGTACGGCATGGAATAAATCATGCCGAATATTTTTGGCAAAACCGGCAGACGCCTTTGCAGCATAATGACCTGCCAATGCACCAAATAGTAAGGAAAGTACACAGCAGACCGCCAAAACACCGCCGGTCTGAAGAAGTGCAGTCTGGTTTGCACCGTCGATGCCTTCATCAATCAGCTTTGCCATCAGCAGCGGTATGATAACCTCCATAATGACTTCAAGGGTTACAAACAAAGGGGACAGCAGGGAAACCTTTTTGTACTGCCGGATACAGCCGGCAAGTCGTTTCAACATGTGGAATGACCTCCTTCACTTTCAAAGATTTCAAGATTTTGGCACATAATCGTCAACGTTTTTTGGAACTGTGCCAGTTCCTCAGGAGAAATGCCGTCTGTTAGAACCTGTTCAAACCGTGCATGCTCGTGTTCTAAACTGAGATGCAGGGAGATCGCTTTTTCCGTCAAAACGATCCGCTTGAGTCTTGCATCCTCTGGTACAGATTCTCGTACAATCAGTCCGTTTTCTTCCATACGATTCAGTGTTGCAGTGACAGTCGAACGGCGGATTGAAAATGTTTTTTCAATATCACGCTGATAAACCGGCGTATCCTGTCGCATGTAGAGAAAGTGAATCAGCCAGCCATGCATTCCCGTAAGCTGCTCAGATGTGTGTATCTGGAAGGAACGGCAGCGGTAACGGTCAGCTAAGATAGAAAGACGGTGCAGCTGTGGAAACAGCGGCTTCATGAAAAACACCTCCTTTTCTGGGGCTCGAACTGTTCAATCATGAACAGTTCGAGATTAAACAATATTATAGCACAGTGCATTTGGATTGTCAAGAAAAAGCGGTCTGATTTTTATAGAAAAAAATTACAAAAAAAGCCATCTGTTTTTGTATGAATGTTACAGCGATACTGCCTAAGAATTTTGTGATAGCGGTGCGTAAGTAGAGTTGGCGGGGAACTGTCTTTTATTTTAAAAATGGATTTTTATGGACTTTTTCTGCAATGGATTGACAGAAAATTGATTTCATGCTACAATAAGAAAAAACTATGAAAAGAAAGGTGGGATGATGAATATGGCAGATTCTGCAACACCACCCTCTCAGCAACCAAGAAAGCGAGTGACCTATGTGCAGGCAAAAAATCGTCGGGTACTGGCTGTTTTGCTGCTGGCATTTATCATTTTCCTGTTTCGGAGAGGCTGCGTTGCTTGTGTGCGCTCTCATGATAAAAAAGAGAATCAAACGGCTGCTGTTACAACAACAGCGGTCACAACAATAGAATTGACGGCAGAAGAAACGACCGTGACGACGACAGCACCATTGGAAACCAGTACGGCAGCGGTTACAACAACAGAGATGCTGCCAACAGAATACCTGATTTCCGGAGAATTGCCGTCTTCTTACTTGATAGAAGTGGATCCGATTTTACAAAATCCAGAATTGCCCACAGGCTGTGAAATTACAACATTGACTATGTTGCTGCGTTCGGTTGGCTTTGATGTCGATAAAGTACAGCTGGCAGATGGTTATCTGACCTGTGAGAGCGAGGGAAAGGCTACTTTTAGAGAGGCATTCATTGGTTCGCCGTATGATTCCGCCGGATATGGCTGCTTTGCTTCTGTGATTGTAGATACCGCAAGAAAATATTTGTCTGCACAAAACAGCGGAAGAATTGTCAAGGAATTATCAAATGCTGATTTTGAATATTTGCTCCGAGAAGTGGCAAGTAATCATCCAGTTGCTGTTTGGGCAAGCATTAACCTTGTGGATATTCAAGAGGTTTATGCATATACCATCTATGATTATGTAGAGAAGACAGAAAATGGCGGTACAACAGAACCAAAAGATTTGGATGTATACTGGCTGGAGAATGAACATGTTTTCTTATTGAAAGGCTATGATCTGGATCGTGGGGTTGTCATCGTAAATGATTCACTGAACGGAGAGATGGAATATTCGCTCGACCGCTTTAAAGAATGTTATACACAGTGCTATCGGCAGGCAGTAATTATTTATTAAAAGGATAGGGAGTGCGGAAACGATGAAACTCATCATACAAATTCCTTGCTACAATGAGGCGGAGACGCTTGCATTGGCAGTGCAGGATCTGCCGAAGCAGATAAACGGAATTGATACCATTGAATATTTGATTATCAATGACGGCAGTACAGATGGTACGGTGGAAGCAGCAAGGGCGTTAGGCATTCATCATATTGTGTCTTTTCGCCGAAACAAAGGGCTGGCAAGGGGCTTTCTGGCTGGATTGGATGCCTGTTTGCGGTTGGGAGCAGATATTATTGTGAATACGGATGCGGACAACCAGTATTGCGGTGCGGACATTGCAAAGCTGGTAAAACCGATTCTGGACAAGAAGGCAGATATGGTGATCGGGGAACGTCCGATTGATCAGACAGAACATTTTTCTTGGAAGAAAAAGAAGTTTCAGCACTTAGGCAGCTGGGTGGTACGGGTGGCATCTCATACGGATGTGCCGGATGCACCGAGCGGTTTTCGTGCCTATTCGAGAGAAGCCGCTATGCGGCTGAATGTCGTGAATGAGTACACTTATACCTTAGAAACGATTATTCAGGCAGGGCAGAGCAAGATGGCGATTGCTTCTGTGCCGATTCGCACGAATCCAGAGACCCGCCCATCTCGTCTGTTTTCGAGTATGTGGCGGTATATGAAGCGGTCAGCATCGGTCATCACCCGATCCTTTGTGATGTACAAGCCGCTGAAATTCTTTGGTACACTGGGAACTGTCATTTTTATATTGGGCGTGCTGCTGGGCATCCGGTTTCTGGTCTACTTTGCAATGGGAGAAGGAAGCGGTCATGTGCAGTCTTTAATTTTGACAGCGGTCTTGCTGATGATTGGATTCCAGACGATTATTATGGGGCTGTTAGGGGATACTGTAGCAGCCAATCGAAAGATTTTAGAAGATGTGCAGTATCATGTGCGAAAGATGGATTATGACGGACATCCGGAAACGGAATTGCCGGATGATAAAGCGGAGTAAATCAGTGGATTGTTTCACGTGAAACAAAAAGAGGACAGCCTATAATAGGTTGTCCTCTTTTTGTATAAAAGGAAAGAATGTTGCTTATATGTGATCTGACGGGGGCTGCTGGAAAGCAGTCGATTTTAAATCATCCAGACATATAAAATAATTTTTCAGCATTTTTAGAGCACTTTCAATTTCTTCCGGTTTTCTGTCCTGAATTAAATTTTGCCATTCTAAAGTAAAAGAATCTGTGGTTCTGGTATCTGCATTAAAAACAAGTTGATCTGTGGTGACATTTAACGTTTCTGCAATTTTGCTGAGAACATGCATACTAGGACTGCGACGATTGCTTTCAATCAATGCAATATAGCTTTCACTGACATAGATTTTATCAGCCAGCTGCAACTGTGTCAGACCAGCCTGTTTTCTTGCCTCTCGGATTTTATCGCCTGTTACTTTTCCGTTCAATCATACCACCTCTTATATAATCATAACATTTTCAGAAAAGTTTTAAACTTAAATATAGAAAAGAAACTTGACAAATAGTAATGATTATGGTAAGATGAGAAAAGAAAAAAACATTTCATGTTGAGAAAGCAATTTTTTGTGATTACAGCATGATGAAAAGGAGTATGTGAAAAATGGATTGTTTGAAATGCAGAGCAACTTTTGAGGAAGAAAAATGTCCTTACTGTGGTTGGGTTCCAGAGAAAAAAGAAACACCGTCGGTACAAATGCCAAACATTACAATTGTAAACAATGTTAGTAATGAACAGCATATGCAAACAGGAAGAGTGGAAGGAAAACAGAAAAGCAGCCCAAAAAGCAAGGGGATGGCAATGGTTTTAGCGTGTCTTGGATTTTTGGGTATTGGTGGATTGAATCGCTTTTATGTTGGAAAAACAACTAGTGGTGTTGTTTATTTGCTTACGATAGGACTTTGTTGGATTGGAACAATTTATGACATCGTACAGATTAAAAACGGAAATTTTACGGATAAAGATGGCTTACCATTGATAAAATAAAAAAATTAAAACGATTTTTTCGTTTCACGTGAAACAAAGAGAAAAGCCTGAGAACTTTTTGGGTTCTGAGGCTTTTTATTGGTTATCTTTTCCGGTGTCAATCTGGATTTAATCCATATCGAATGCAAAACTTGTTTTGCTGAAATCTTTCTTTTTTAAATCGGCATCTGCAATCAGCCAGTAAAGATTCCACAGGCATCCTTCGCTGTAGTCATATTGCAGCAACAGATGTGTGTTGGAATGAAGGGAAGAACGATTTCCGCCTGTCGGGTAGCCGAACAGCTTATCCGAGGTGCAGCTGAGATTGTCAATATCGTAATCGGGAGCAAGTTCAGCCAATGTGTCAAATGCTTCTCTGTCAAGAACATAGCCTAAGTTTTCATAGTCCGTGTTGCTGCTGAAATGTGCCGGAATTTCTTCAAATGTTTCGGTGAAATATTTGGAGTAATAGGGGAGAGGCGGTTTCGTTCGTTTCAGACGGGAAACATCTCCGTCATACCATATCACCTTTTGAAAATCTGCATGACTTGGGTCATCTGCGATGTTTTCGTAAAAATCGTTTTTTATATGGATTGGTGCGATCTCACCACTCCAGAAAAAATATAGCATGCCAGTGTGCGGCAAAAGGTTTTCTGTATCATATGCAGCAAGATCAGCAAGATGGATTTGCAGGACAAGCTGCATGGCACATGCCTCATATCGTTTTTTCTGCTTCCCTCTCTTCTCTGTATAGCCTGACATGGTGGGGTATGGAATTTCGGGTGGCAGATCGGGATAACCGCCATACTTGCTTTTCCCGACTGGAATATTCGGAATCTCTTTATCCAAATGGATTTGGATGATGTTTCTGCGGTAGTTGCACACTTGATTGGCAAAATCGGTTTGCCCTATTTCTGTGAGATATTCGACGAAGTCTTTTTCTGTTTCCTTCACATTGCCCTCCTATGGCGGTTTTCAGACCTTTTATTGGTTATCCTTATTCTGCAAATTAGAACTTATAATTATATATATCTTTATTGATACAATAGCATATTTCACCATTTGGTGATGTATTTTCCCTGATAAAGCGTTCAACCGTATCCGTAATATGCATGACTGATTTTTGTAAAACTCTCCCTGATTTTATATTCTTACTTCTATGGTATGCCTCAAGTTTTAGAAAATCTGTATTTCTAAATGTAAAATCAATTAGTCCGGACAACGCCTCACCCGCATAGCCATTCCCCCAGAATGGCTCTCCGATGCAATATTCTATTTCTGCCGTCTGACAATCAGAGTATACTCTGCAAAATGCAATTTGCCCAATGTTTTCATTACTCCATTTTTCAACAATCGCCCAACGATAAAAATCGGGCTTTTGATAATTCTTGATATACGCGGTTAAAAGGGCTTCCACTTGTGAAATAGTAGCATAGACGGGTTCCCCATATTCCAATTGAACACGAGGATTTGCGATCCAGTTTTTGAGCATATCTTGACGATCCTCTTGTATGAATGGTCTGCAAATCAGTCTTGCTGTTTCAAAGTTTTTTGTACCACAATGTTTCATGTTATCCTCCAAAAGTGATAATATGAGTTCCAAATTATCTTAGCAAACATGGTATCAGATTGCTTTAAAAAATGTCAATCCCATTACAAACAACAGAAAGATAATTTTTGGAACGGTTGTCCTCTTTTTGTTGACCAGTCCTATTTTTCCACCGCAGCCGATGCCAGCATTGGCAGATGTCGTAGAAAAGCAGAGAGTTGAGAATCCTTGGGCATTCTGAGGTTTTTTATTGGTTACATTTACTCGATTTTTGAGAAGAGATGAATTTTATTTTACTTGTTATCATTTCCCAATTGCAGTAGGAGTGAATGGAAGAAATCCCATAAAGAATCCGCTTCATACGATTCTGATAGATAGGAATATTCATATAAAGCGATACTGCCATCCGGCTTGCGTACATAAAAATCGCCTGCACCGTTGTCTGCAAATACAAATCCATCTCCACCAAATTCACTTCTATAGTGTTCCGTTTCATTTTTAATTTCAGAAAACGTATAAATGATAGAATCAATAACCATTGTTTGATTTGTATTCGGATCTTTCATCGTTTCATCTATTCCATTACTGACCTTTAATATCTCACAAAGTTCGGCGGGCAGTTGTTTCTTTGCTTTTTCATATTGCTTTTTTGTCAGGGGAGGACGAAGCTGACAACGATCTCCGTACTTTTCTTTAATCAATTCGATGATATTCATGATTATCTTATTTTTCTGCCGCCGCCGATGCCAGCATGAGTTTAATCCGGTTTTCCTGATTGACTTTGGTTGCACCGGGGTCATAGTCAATGGCAACAATATTGGCATCTGGATATGCCTGTTTGATCGTTCGTGACATTCCCTTTGCTACAATGTGGTTCGGCAGGCAGCCGAACGGCTGCGTACAGATGATATTTTTGATGCCGTGTTCCACGAGTACTGCCATCTCTGCGGTAATCATCCAGCCCTCTCCCATGCAGATGCCCTGATTGGTGTACTTGTCCGCTGCTTTTCGCAGTTCCTCAAAATCATGCATGGGCGTAAAGACGCCATGTTGTTCCATGCATCGAATGGTTTCCATCTGCTTGCCGTGCAAAAATTTATAGCCAATACCAAACAGTGTGGTGTGCAGATTGTGGTATTGGTACAGTTTTGCGTTGTTTTCTGAGTTGGCAGCACAGTATAAGATAAAGGACATCAACGTGGGTACAACGGGTTCGCATCCCTCTTGCAATAGAAAATCCTCCAGATGGTTGTTGGCAAGCGGAGAGTATTTGACATAGATTTCACCGATGATGCCGACCTTTATTTTTGGTTTTTGACTGCGGGGAATCGCTGCAAACTCCTCTAGCATGGCAGTATACCATTTTTTTGTGTTGCTATAGTGGCTGGTTTGGAATAGTTTTTTCAATTTTTCCTGCCATTGATCCAGTACCTGTTGTGATTCACCCTCGTTCAGTTCGTAAGGGCGGCACTGGTTATACAGTGTCATCAGCAAATCCGCATACAGAACGCCGTATACTAGTTTGAGACAGAGCGGCAGGGTCAGCTGAAAGCCGCTTGCTTTTTCCAGACCGGCAAAGTTCAGTGAAATGACAGGTACCTGTGGAAATTGCTGTGCCATGCATTTTCGCAGCAGATGGATATAGTTCGAGGCACGGCAGCCGCCGCCAGTCTGCGTGATGAGCAGAGCCGTTTGATCCGGGTCATATTTGCCGCTTTTGAGTGCCTCTACAAATTGCCCGACCACAAGCAGGGCAGGATAGCAAGTGTCGTTGTGGACATTTTTTAGTCCCTCCTCCACAACGGTACGAGAGGTAGACTCCAGCAGTTCCATGTGATAGCCGTACTGTTCAAAGATAGAGATTAAAAGCCGAAAGTGAATCGGCAGCATATTGGGGACTAATATGGTATGTGTTTTTCGCATTTCGGGTGTAAATTGCTGATAATTCATAAACAACTCCTATTAAAAACGCCGGATGGAAGTTTGACGATAGGTGCTCCGCCGGATGATGGAATAAAAAGTTTTTCGGTGCAGCAGTTTTTCAAAAATGCTGCTGAGTGATTTCCCGCAGTGCGGGAAAATGTCCCGAAGGGACAAAAGGGAAGGGCAGGTTTTAAGGAGCAGCCTGCATTTTTGCGAAGCAAAAAGAGACGCAAGTGAATTGGAACAAGAAAAACCAAAAAAGCGTTTTGCCCACTCTACAAAAACAAAACAATTCATAACAAGGAAAATCTCGAAATGATACGCATTTACAATGAGGTGGGCAAAACGTACACAGGCGGAGGTCAGAGCGTTTTCTTTTATTTTATACCGAAACAGGCTCTTTTTCTTCCGGTTTCTCTTCGTTTGCTACTGGTTCCACGGTTTGTGGATTCGGCACATCTGCACCAATGGCTGCCTTTAAGCTCCGCAAGCGGATTTTCGCCGCCCCAAGATTGCTGATTTCATCAATTTTAAGTTGTGTATACAGTTTTTCGCCCTGTTCCAGAATCCGCCGCACTTCATCTGTTGTAATTGCATCAATGCCGCAGCCAAAGGAGACCAGCTGTACCATTTGAAAATCGGGCTGTGTGGTTACATATTGTGCGGCACGGTACATTCTGGCATGATAGGTCCATTGGTTCAATGCCTGTAATTCTGGTGTCTGTGCGAGATTGGCAATGCTGTCTTCTGTAATGACTGCCATCCCTAGACTGCTGATCAGTTTGTGAATACCATGGTTGATCTCGGGGTCAATGTGATAGGGTCTGCCAGCCAGTACGACAATTGTTTTTCCGGCAGCTCGTGCTTGTTGAATAATCTCTTGTGCCGTCTGTGCAATTTGGGTGTGATAGGTTTCCAGAGCAGCAAACCCCTGTTCCAAAGCGGCTGCAATTTCTTTCTTTGTGGCATAATCAGAAAGACAGGCGTGCAGCACTGTCACCACATGTTTCCGGCGATTCAAATCCAGAAACGGATGCAGGAAGTTTTGTTCATTCAGCTTTTCATTATTTGCCAGCAATAATTCTGGATAATAGGCAACCACTGGACAGTTATAATGGTTGTCAGAGTCTCCCTCGTCTATGTTATAGGTCATGCAGGGATAGAAAATGAAGTCAACATTTTGTTCCAGCAGACTTTCCATGTGACCATGTGCTAGTTTTGCCGGATAGCAAACCGTATCGGATGGGATGGTGCTTTGCCCTTTATAATACGTCTTTCGGGTGCTTTCCTCTGAGAGTTTTACAGCAAAGCCCAGCTTTGTGAAGAATGTGTACCACAGCGGCAGCTGGTCGTAGTAGTGGAGTGCCATCGGCAGTCCAACCATTGCCTTTGACCGTTCTGGTTGGCGGTCAGCTAAGGCACGGAGGGTCTGATATTTCCAGTCCACCAGATTGGGAATTTGTTCTTCTTTGGAAACACCAGCTCCCCGTTCGCAGCGGTTGCCGGCAATAAATCGTTTGCCATTGGAGAACCGTAAAATTTGCAAGTTGCAGTGTGCGGTACAGCCATTGCAGTTGGTATTCTGTGTACGGTAGGTCAGGGTGTGTAAGTCCATCAGAGAAAGCAGTGTGCTTTTGCCGCTGGTATGTTCCTTTGCATAAATGGCAGCACCGAATGCCCCCATCAGACCGGAGATTGCCGGACGGATGACCTCTCGTCCCAGTTCCCGTTCAAAACAACGCAGAACAGCATCATTCAGGAAGGTGCCGCCCTGTACGACAATGTGCTTGCCGAGTTCTTCCGGCGAACGGGCACGGATGACTTTATAGATGGCATTTTTGACAATGGAACCGGACAGCCCGGCAGAAATATCTGCAACAGTTGCACCGTCTTTCTGTGCCTGCTTGACACTGCTGTTCATGAAGACCGTACAACGGGAACCAAGATCAACCGGTCGTTCTGCAAACAGACCGAGTTTTGCAAATTCTGCTACATCATAGCCCAATGCATTGGCAAATGCCTGAATGAACGAGCCGCAGCCGGAGGAGCAGGCTTCGTTCAACATAATGCTGTCGATGGCACCGTTTTTGATCTGGAAACACTTAATATCCTGTCCGCCGATGTCAATAATAAAGTCCACGTCTGGACAGAAAAATTCTGCTGCCCGAAAATGGGCTACGGTTTCCACAATGCCAAAATCAATGCCTAAGCCAGCTTTCAGCATCTCTTCTCCATACCCGGTGACAGCACTGCCGCAGATTTTTAGATTTGGGTGTTTTCTCTGATAGAGCGTTTCCAATGCACGCTTGACGCATTCCAGCGGCTGTCCTTTATTGGTTTCGTAGAATGAATAGAGCAGGGTATTGTCTTCGCCGATGAGGGCAACCTTTGTGGTGGTGGAACCAGCATCCACACCGAGATAGGCTTTTCCCTGATAGGTGTGCAAATCCCCATGCTGTACATCATTTTTTGCATGCCGTTCCCGAAAACGGTCATATTCTTCCTGATAGCCAAATAGAGGTTTTTCTGCAATGACAGTGTGATTGGTTTCTGCGGCTTGGATTTGTTTCAGCAGAGCTTCCCCAGTGAGCGGTTTTTCACAGCTGCTTTCCGCCGCAAGGGCACAACCATAGGCAACAAAGGTTCTGCCGTCCACTGGGAAAATGGCATGGTCTGCATCCAGATGTAAGGTCTGCATAAAGGCGTTGCGGAGTCCTTGCAGGAACGAAAGCGGTCCGCCAAGGAAAAGGACATGCCCTTCGATTTTCCGCCCCTGTGCCAGCCCGGAAACGGTCTGGTCAACCACTGCCTGATAAATGCTGGCAGCGACATTTTCCCGCTTTGCCCCTTGGTTCAGCAGCGGCTGAATATCGGATTTTGCAAATACACCGCAGCGTGCAGCGATCGGGTAGGTACGGTCGGCTTTCAGTGCCATGCGGTCGAGTTCATCCACAGACACATCCAGCAGGGTTGCCATTTGGTCGATAAATGCCCCTGTACCGCCGGCACAGGAACCATTCATTCGCTGTTCAATGCCGCCGGTCAGGAAGATCATTTTTGCATCTTCCCCGCCCAGTTCAATGACGGCATCTGCCTGCGGATAGCGTTCCTTAACAGCAAGAAACGCAGCATGGACTTCCTGTACAAAGGGAATGTTTGCGGCATTTGCCAACCCCAGACCGGCAGAACCCGTCATATGAACGGAGAATAGGGTTGCCGGATGTTCTTTGATGATGGCTTGGAGCTGTTCTGCAACGGCTTCTTTGACTTTAGAGAAATGCCGTTGGTAGGTACTGTGCAGGACGTGATGTTCTGCATCTAAAATGACGGTTTTGACAGTGGTAGAGCCGACGTCAATGCCGAGGGTATAAGCAGCTTTCTGCTGCAATTTGATTTCACTCACAAAAAATCTCCTTTCACGGAAGACGAATCTGGAAGAATGCATACAAAGCAGATCTACGGAGATAGGATCCATTCTATTTGGATGGCAGATTTCCGTTTTATTTTCCGTTTACGATGACTCTTGGTACTCGCTTGGAAATGCCGCAGACAACTTCATATCCAATCGTTCCATAAAAAGCTGCCAGTTCGTCCGCTGTAATGGTGGTATTGCCTTCTGTGCCAAACATCGTGACCTCATCTCCCGGCTGTACCGATTCCTTTACCTCGGAAATATCCAGCATGAGCTGATCCATGCAGACCCTGCCGACAATCGGGCAGGCAACCCCGTGTACCAGTGCATACGCTTTGTTGGAAAGCAGTCGGGCATAGCCGTCCGCATAACCAATGGTTACGGTAGCAATTCGGCTGGTGTGTGGAACGGTATAAGTTCTGCCATAGCTGATACAGTCGCCTTTCTCCGCTTCCTTGATATGGGAAATCACGGATTTTAGTGTCATCACTGGTTTCAGTGGCAGCGGAACGGGAACGGGATAATTCGGCAGCAGACCATACAGAATAATGCCAACTCTTGCTAGGGTACAGCGAGGATTTGGACGGTAAACGGTTGCAGCACTGTTCATAAAGTGCAGGTGCGGCAGTTTGTGTCCGTTTTCCGCAAGCAGGTCATAGACTGCCAAAATGCGTCTTTCCTGTTCCTCCGTATAAGCGGTATTCTCTGCATCGTTTGGGCAGTCTGCCACGGCAAAATGGGTGTACAGCCCCTCTATTTTCAGCTGCGGCAGGGAGAACAGCGGCAGAATCTCCTCCACACAAGTTTGTGGGTCATTGCTCCGGAAACCAATCCGTCCCATGCCGGTATCCAGTTTGATATGGCAGCGAACGGATTCGGTTCCAGCGTTTGCCGCCAGTGCATGGGCATATTCTGCGGACATGACACCCTGTATGATATTGTTTGCGGTTAATTCTTTTGCGAGTTCTGGCGGCGTATAGCCTAGAATGAAGATTTCACTGTCTGGACAATACTGCCGGACTGCTAACGCTTCTTCCAGATTTGAAACAGCAAACCAGTGAATGCCCATGCGATGCAGAGCGGTGCAGATTTCTTCATCCCCATGTCCATAGGCATCTGCCTTGACAACTGCCATAAAGTCAGTTTGTTCCGGCAAAATTTCTTGAATACAGCGAACGTTATGTTCCAGTGCGGATAGGTCAATTTCTGCCCAGGCACGGTGTAATACGGATGATTGTTTCATAGTTGATTCCTTCTTTCAGCACAAAATTTGTGCGGCTTCCAAAAAATCTCTTGTTCTTTTATCCAAAAAGGAGTATAATGAGAAATAAACATTTTTATTTTTTTCTATTGTACCATAGAATGTGCAATCTGTCTACACGCAGGAATTGCCAACTTTTCGATATGGATGTTTGGATGAGATAGGAGGTCTTTTTTTGCAGCAGCCAGTTGAATTTATTTTGACAGACGGATATCCGCAGGATACCGCTTTTTTACAATCGCTTCAACAGACGGTCTGTTTCAGCGGGCACCGATCGGATGCCTTTTCACAAGAAACACTGCTGGGGTTTCCGATGGTGGATATATTGAAAACATTACTGGCTGGTTGTATTGAACTAGCATTGCAGGATGGATTTCGTTATTTTCTGGATGGACTGGCAGAGGGGGTAGATCTCTGGGCAGCTGAGTATTTATGCTATCGAAAGCAGTATGGCGATTTGCCCATGCATTTGATCGCAGTAGAACCTTGTCTGCATTATTTGGAGAATCGCCGAAGCGGAAAAGATGAGATGATGCAGTATGTGAAACAAACAGATGCACTGGTTACGATCCCGATGCAGGGTAAGTACAGTTTTTTGCGTCGGAATGATTATATGATCGCACACAGTTCCCGTTTGATTTGTATGATCTGCAAGTCGGAGGGCGGAACTGCCTATACGCTGAAACAGGCGATCAAAAAGCGAAAAGAGATTCACTGTATGAATGTTGGCAGTCCAGATTTGCTGTTTCAGTTTGCCACGCAATTTTGGGCGGAAGAGCAGGACATGCCACATACTGCTGCGGAGCGGTATGCCTATTATCAGCAATATTCTGATACGCTGTCTGTTTGCAGAACGCTGTTAAAATCGTATGCAGGATGGTAATCGCAATAGAATGCCATGTCTCTTATCATACCATAAAACCGCAGAAATTGCAAACGATAGGAAAGCCGCAGAAGATAGAAAATAGACTCGAATAAACAAAAAAACCGCATGTCTCAACAACATGCGGTTTGTGGCAAAATTGCCCCGTTTTCGGGAAAACGTGTCTTAGTTGGAAGCGTTGAGCTTCTTTGTCAGCTGAGACTTCTTTCTGGCAGCTGCATTTTTGTGCAGCAGACCCTTTGCACAAGCCTGGTCTACCTTTTTGATGGCAACACGGATCGCGGTTTCCTTATCAGCAGCGTTTTCTGCACAAGCCAGATCAGCCTTCTTGATCATGGTTTTCAGGTTAGACTTTCTTGCCTTGTTGGCAGCAGCCTTTGTAGTATTGACACGAACTCTCTTCTTAGCGGATTTAATATTTGGCATAATTTGTTACCTCCTGCTGTAATTTCAAAATTTTCTGCATATGCGAGTGGGTTTGTCAGCGAAAAGCGGAAGTGACACGGTACCGCTTTCTTGCAAATGGAACGACCATATGCGGATGCCATCGGGTTTTATGACATCATGACTAACCTTTATTATAGCACAGCTTGTGATAAAATGCAATTGCAGATTTTGAAAAAAATTGACGAAAATACAGCGTGGAAAGATAGCAGATTGCACAAATTATTGCAGTTGTTGTTTGGTAATGCCTTGGATACCGGCACGGAATAAGTTGACGGAGATGGTTGCCATATGCTGAGCAGATTGTTTGCAGTTATTTTGCAGCCAGAGATCCACCATGCCGATACAACCAGAGAGGAAAAAGCTGGTGACATATTCTAAATCTTGTGCATCCAGATCTTTTTCATTGGAAAGTCTCCGAAGCTTTTTGATTCCGTTTTCTGCAATCAGTTTTTCCAGTCTTCGCACAAATGCAATATCTCCATTTGGACTCATCAGAGCACGGCAGAGGGGCTGATTTTCAGATAATACCGTAAAGAAACGTTCTAGTTTTTTTTCAAAATCCTGTAGGGTATGTTCTGTTTGGTTAGTATCAATGATGGAAAGGAATTGT
The DNA here is from genome assembly GCA_030523195.1 of Oscillospiraceae bacterium. Classification (GTDB taxonomy): domain Bacteria; phylum Bacillota; class Clostridia; order Oscillospirales; family Ruminococcaceae; genus Ruminococcus_C. The sequence goes on along the minus strand of JAUNJC010000002.1, from coordinate 1,340 downwards.
TCCATCAGGTTGTTTTCTGTTTGCTCCAGCAGGTCATAAATATCCGTATAGTGGAGGTAGAAGGTGGAACGGTTAATATCTACCAAGTCGGCAAGTTCCCGTACAGAAATATCTTTGACGGGTTTCTGCTGCATTAGCTGGATAAATCCATTGAGGATCATGGTTCGTGTGCGGCGAACACGCCGTTCCTGTCTGGAAGGGGCGGTAGGGATGGTTTGTTGCATGGGAGATCCTTCTTTCTGCTGCACAGGCAGCAATTTTCGTCAGAATGTTTGAAATGCCATTGGAAAGGGGACAAACGTCTATTTTAAAATGATAACAGAAGAAATTGAAATTGTCAATTGATTTTCGTGTAGGCAGACAGTGCGGTGAATCTGCCGGACAACTCGAACAAGTTTTCCAAAAAATCTGAAAATGGATTTTTGTGTCTGGATACAGCAGCAGACGGTAAGGATTACCGTCTACTGTTTTAGGATTTGCATTTGCGTTTTATTGAGAAACTGCTTCTTTTTGAGAAGAAATCGTTCTGTTTTCCATTTCTTCCAGCTGTGTTTCCCGTGTCTGTTCTTGTTTCCACTTTCGCTTGTAAGCGGGAATCATCAGCAGTGTGAAGACAATAGTCAATGCGATCATGACCACATAGGTGCTTGTAATGTCATTGCCAGTTGCAATGGAACTGCGGAAGCCTTCTACTGTATAGGTAAACGGCATAAACGGTTTGATGACTTGGAAGAACCTTGCGGACAATTCCGATGGATAGGTGCCGGCACAGCCGCTGAGCTGTAAGACCATAAATACCAGCAGGATAAAGCTGCCGATTTTTCCGCAGTACATATTCAGGCAGAAGATAATTGCCATGTATGCCATAGAAGAAACACCAGCTACCAGAATGGTTTGCAGGATATTCTGTGGGGTAAAGCCGTTGAACAGGTGTAGGAAAAAGACCATACCAATTGCCTGTGCCCATGCTACGAGCAACAGAATCGGCAACTTTCTGCCCCATGCGTGGAGGGCATTCTTGCCCTTTAGAGGTGTTTCATATGGGCTGAACATGATACAATAAGCGAGGCATGCCACCCAAAGTCCCACTGCCATCATGTAAGCTGCCATGGCGTGCCCGTTGTTTTCTACGCTGCTTGCATAGGTTTCTTCAGCGTCTACCGGAGAAGCGAACATTTCATAGGTTGCATCCGTGCTGTTGAGGTCGTTGATTTCTGTGGCACCATCCTGTAAAGCGGTCCAAAGGGTACCGGAACCATCTGTCAGTGTGACTAAACCGTCTTTTAAGGCAGCAGAACCGTCCGCAAGCTGTACTGCACCATCCTGTAAGGCAGTTGCAC
>JAUNJC010000185.1 GCA_030523195.1 Oscillospiraceae bacterium | reverse complement strand
CAAAGAAAATAAGCGGTTTTTTTCTATGAATTTTTTATGTTTCCTTATTTTTCTTTTGTTCAAGAAACAGTTTCTGTTGTTATCTCTGTTTGTTCCGTTTCCATGTTGTCACTTTGCACATTGGAAACCGTTGTTTCTTCCGATGCCTGTGACGTTTCTGTTACCAATGAAGCACCATCAGAAACAAAGTCATGAAATAGAATTGTCGCATTTTGATTTTCCATTTGAAAAACAGAAGGACTGCCATCTGCCAACAAAATCAATTCATAATTACCAGCCTCTAACTCGCCTTTTAATGTCACACCATCTTCTCCAGAAGTGCCTTGTAAATCAGACGTCTCCGCTAATTGGTCAGCTGCAAGAATGAATTGATATAAAATGGATTTCGCCGGCAGTGCTGTCTGCGGAACGGAAAATGCAAGCCCCTTATAGGATGCTGTTACCTCTCCATCCAAAAAGTCCAACCGTACACCTGCCAGCTGTGCTGGTTCGGAAAAGGAAACATTCCATTCGCCATCTCCCACACGCTGCATGGTTCCTTCCGCAGTCATCTCCTCCAACTCCATTGTCACACCAGTTGTAAAACTCGTATTCAGTTGATTTTTTGCTGTAGCACTGCCACCGCCGACACTACAGCCGGTAATCAGAAAACAAGCTGTCATGGCAAACGCAAAACCTGTAAAATATCGTTTCATCTCTATGCCTCCATCTTTCTGTTCAGATTATCTTGTTCCTGTCTCCGACTGTATCACACAGCTTTTTTCTGATTCCTACTGCCTTGCCGCAGATTGTTCCATCCTATGAAACACCTGTGGCAGACATTGTAATACATCTCGTGGCAGCATTGCCTGTTCGGAATATTGTTCTGCTGCCAAATCCCCTGCTAATCCATGCAAATAAACCCCGGCACAAGCAGCTTGATAAGGTGAAATGCCCTGTGCGGCAAAAGAGGCAATCATTCCTGCTAGCACGTCACCGGAACCACCACGACTCATTCCTGGATTGCCAGTTGGATTCTGCATTTTTGTTGTACCCTGCTGCACAATTGTCCCTGCCCCCTTTAGCACCAGCGTACCAGAAAATGTTTCGCAGAAATGCAATGCACAGGCAGATCGGTCTGCCTGCACAACGGATGAACTGGAGTGTATCAGCCGTGCCATCTCACCGGGATGCGGTGTGAGAATCCAGTTTTCCTTTTGCTCCTGCATTATATCTATGCAGGCTGCCAGTGCATTTAGACCATCTGCATCAATCACAATTGGACAATTTGCAAGACGCACGATTTCCCGTACAAGCTGCTGTGTTGCAGCAGTATCTCCTAACCCACAGCCAAGCAGTATTGCAGATGCCTGTGCAATTGCGGTACACAGCGTGTCCTGATTGAATTCCCAAATGATACCGCCGATATCGTCTGTCTGCATCGGCAAATAAATCGCTTCATAAATCTGTGATGCCAAAATGGAAACATTATTTCGTGTTGTTGCAACCTTTACCAACCCTGCACCACTTCGCAAAGCTGCCAGTGTGGAAAGTGCACAAGCACCCGGCATGTTATCGCTCCCCGTAATACAAAGCAGCGTTCCAAAGGTTCCCTTATGACTATCTCGCTTTCGTTTTGGAAAGATACTGCAAATCTGCTCCCATGATAACCAATTCATATAAAATATGCCTCCATCCATAAAAACAGCGGAACTGCAAACTCTTTCTGCAATTCCGCCGCTTTCTTTTCCTTTACCGTTCTCCCAGACAGCGTGCAAAAATGACGCACCGCATTCCATCATCCGAACCGGAGTTACAAGTCTGCAATGCAATGATATTTCCAGTATAATCACTTACATCGTCCTTGCCATACCAGACCGTTGCAGTCTTTTTTATCTGCTGCAAATATTCCTTGTATTCTTTCTCATTCATCGTCAGACTTTTATTCGGCAGCCAGTAAGAAAATGCTGCTCCTGATTCTCCATTCAACACATTTGCAGAAAGCACCTCATATAAGTACCGCTTCTCCAGTGATGCCACTTCAAAGTAAGGATGCTTTTTTCCCCATGCCGGATCTTTATAATATTTAATATTACTAAACATAGTGCCAGCTGCCATATTGTGTCCATACAACAGCGTCAGCGTAGTATTGTCCAAATTGCCACGATAATCTTCATAGATACAACCGGCAAAACTCTCCCGTTCCATCCAGTCCAAATGCAGGAAATAATTATTGTCATCCGCCTGCATAATTGGATAATCTACCGCTGTATCCGGTATGTAAATCCATCCCACAACTTTAGGACTGTTTGCCTTGTGCTGTTTTACAGTTGTCATATCAATATGCATCGTATAATCAATCGGCAAAGTGGTGGTGGTTGTCGTTGTCGTCGTCGTTATTGTTGTCGTCGTTGTGGTTGTAGTGGTGGTCGTTTCTGTGGTGGTGGTAATAGGAAACTCTGCTGGTGTTTTTACTTTAATCGTAGTTTGACAGGTATAGAAGAAAAGTACAATTGTTACAGTTGCAAGTGTCAACAAAACAAACAAAAATGACAGCCATTTTCTTCTTTCATCCGTTTTTTTCATATTGTTCTTTCGATCCTTTCCATTCATATGTTTTCATTATACACAGAAATTTTATGCTTGTCAAGCAAAAAATGGGAGTAGAAAATTGATCTACACCCCATTTTTCGCCATTCTTTTTTAGTATTAGAATCCATTCAAATGTGCATTCTTGATAATCCGCTCATAATCCAGATAA
>JAUNJC010000039.1 GCA_030523195.1 Oscillospiraceae bacterium | reverse complement strand
CTATTCAAGCCGAAACAGCAGACCCAGTCAATCCAAACAGCCGGCGCGTTATAATCGGCAAGAGGCAGCTGTTTCTGGAAACAGTAAAAAAGTGGCATGGGTGATTGTGCTGGTGTTGGTTGTATTGTTGATGATCGGTTATCTGATTGGTTATTTCTCCTATCGAAATAAACTTTTGCCGCATACCTACATAAATAATATTGATGTGAGTGGTATGACAGTGGCAGATGCAGAACAGTCAATTTTGAATAATGCAAACACACAAGGGATTACCTTTATTAAAAAGAGTGGAGAAAAAGTGCATTTTGACGGACAGGAATTTGGTTCAACGGTTTCTCTTCCAGATGATGCGATGCAGGAAGTGCAGAGTGAAAGTCATGTACTTTGGTTTACGAAGCTGCTGCATAAGACGAGTTATGAAGTGCCTGTTATTAATTCCTACTCTGAATCTAGTCTCTCCAACCTGATTCTTTCTTACAGTTGGGGGACAACACCGCCGACGGATGCATATATTCAGAAAGGTGCTGACGGCACCTACAGTATTGTGCCAGAGGATAACGGTGATATGATTGATGCCACAATTCTGATGAATTATACATTGGAGCAGATGCGAAACGGCAATAATTCCATTCAGATGGAAGATGCCGGATGCTATTTACAGGCAGAGATTAAATCAGAGGATTTGCAGACCGCTTTGGAAGAATGCAATGCACTTGCTGGTTTGACCATTACTTATGATTTTGAGGATCGGCAGGAAGTGTTGGATACCAGTACCATTGCAGATTGGATTACAGCAGATACAGGCGGAAATTTGCAAGTAGATAAAAATAAGATCGAAGCATGGGTGAGGGAGAATCTGACGAAATATGATACATATGTGCCGGGTTATACGAGAACATTCCACTCTACTTTGCAGGGAACGATTGAAGTACCGCTTGGCGATTATGGTATTTATGGCTGGAAAACTGATGTAGAGGCAACGGTAGATAAGTTGGAAGAATATATTCTTGCTGGTGAGTCCATCACAGTGGAACCAGAATACAGCCGAACAGCCTATTGTCGTGGAACAGATGATATCGGTAATTCTTATGCTGAGGTAGATATTACCAATCAGAAGGTTTTTGTTTATAAAGATGGTGAACTGGTGCTGGAAACAGACTGTGTAACTGGTTTGGCAAGTGATCCAGAACGTGCAACACCGCCGGGTGTTTATCGGATTTGGACGATGGAGCGAAATGTTGTGCTTGGTACCTATGAAGTACAGGGCTATGAGCAGCCGGTAGATTATTGGATGAACTTTACAGAGATTGGCATTGGATTCCATGATCTTGCAAGAAGTGCATATGGTGGTGAAATTTATAAAACGAGTGGTTCACATGGCTGTATTAACCTACCATTGGAAAAGGCAGAAGAATTATTTAATATTGTAGATATTGGCTATCCAGTTATTGTTATTCCATGATTACAATATGAGAAACAATAGAATAGAAAAGAGAGAGCAGACACAGAAATGTAGTCTGCTCTTTTTGGAAAATAATTGTATATTGTTTTGCACATTGACAAAATTGACGTAATATGATAGAATCATAACAAGGATATTTGCACAAGAATTCTTGCGATTCGGGTAGGAGTTGAAAAGTTAGGAGAGGATGAACTATGAAACCAACTACAATCTGTCATGTTGCTACTTGTCTGATTGCTATTGTAATGGCAATACAAAGCAGTATGGTTTCTACAAATGCTGTCAGCAATATAATGGGAGATATAAATGGAGATGGTTCTGTTACTATAGAGGATGCTTGTCTGGTATTGGAAGCTTATGCAAAACACTCCGCTGGACTTTCTTCTAATCTAAATGCAGAGCAGAAAGCTGCATCAGATGTGAATGGTGATGGTCAAATTGCTGTGGAAGATGCGGTTTCTATTTTGCAGTATTATGCTCAGCAGTCTGCCGGTTTACAGCCTGATTGGAAAGAATTGACGATGTCGGCAGAAGAAAAAGCAGCGTGGAAGAATTCCAAAATTGTTTTGGAATTGATGAATCAGCAGAGATCGAATAACGGTTTGCAGGCGTTGACTACCAATGATTTGCTGTATCAAGCTGCAACAATACGGGCGAAAGAATTGGAGCAAAGTTTTTCTCATATTCGCCCTGATGGAACAGATCCGTTTACTGTTCTGGATGCATATAAAATTTCTTATTATACTGCTGGAGAAAATATTGCAAAGGGATATGCAACACCAGAAAGCGTTATGAATGCATGGATGAATTCTGATGGACATCGTGCCAATATCTTGGACAGTGATTTTCAATCAGCCGCAATTGGTGTCTATCAAGGTGCGAATGGCACTTATTATTGGTCGATTTTTTTTATCGGATAGAAGTGGGTTAATAGATGCACCCCTTTTGTGTTTCCTGCATATATTGTACATAGAAACGCAGAGGGGGATTTTTTATGCCCACAATTCATACAAAGGAGCAGTATTGTTACGCACGGGAGCTGATGGAACGTGCTGCTTATCAGGCAGCCATTACGGCATTTTCTCGCTTTTTAGAGTCGGAAAAAGGCGAAAATACAGCTTGTTGCATAGAAGCGTGTCTTTGTCGTGCGGATTGTTATGCTGCATTGCAGAAACCGGAAGCAGCGATACAGAGTGTATTCCAAAGTTTTCAGTATGCAGCACCGACTGCTGCCGCTTGTTTCCGTATTGGGCAGTATTTTCAGGAACAGCAGAAATTAGAAACCGCTGATATTTGGAAGAAACTGGCGGATTTCTGTGGAGAGTTGCCTCAAAATAAAAAGGAAAAATAATTGCATAAAGTGGAAGAAAGAGAAATTGGACGAATTGATTTTATCCATCGATTTCTCATTTTTATAATAGGCTCTATTGCAAAATCATAGATTTTGCAATATCGGGCAGTATATAAAAACAGAAGAACCGCACTGTGACACAAAAACGTGTCTAGTGCGGTTTCTGCATGGATATTGATTTTATAGAATTGTTTGAAGATAGGCTTTTTGTTCTGTCGAAATGCGGCGGCTTTCGCAGGCTTTTTGTATTGTCTTTTTGTGAACCCAAGGAGAAAGCTGCCTGTTTTCCAAGAAAGGCAGCGTTGCTGCCGGTTGTTTCGCAAGTGCCGTTGCAAAATACCAGGCAATCATCATGTTGACATAATATTCTTCAGTGTGTATTGCAGACACCCACTGCAGATAGACAGGCTGAAAGTAGTCATCCAAATGATGCCGCAGCAGCATATCGATGCCAAAACGAACCGTATAGCAGTGTGAAGCCTGTAGCCATTGTTGGATGGATGGCAGCAGCTCGTCTGTATGGGATTGGAAGACTGGTGGTGAAAGCAGATCACACGTTGCCCAGTTATCTATGTAGGGGAGAAACCGTTTCACTGCTTGTAGACATGCTGTAAAGTCTTTCATCTGTGCGAGCAACAATCCATGCAGGTTATTTTCTTCATAGTAAGTGTGCGGTAAAATGGATAAGAAGGCAGCAATGTCACTGTGTTTATAAAATGTCTTAGCAAGTGTCCGTAGAATGGGAGTGCGAACACCAATGATGGTGCTTTTTTGAATGGTCGGCATCAGTTTCGCCTGAAAGTCACGATAGCCGAGGTCTTGATGGGCAAATAGTTGGGTTTGAATTTCTGTTTGGATAGACAGCATGATATTACCTCTTTTGTGGTGCAGTTAAAAAGTTCTGCAAGGCAGCTACCGTATCAGCAAGGTAGACATGGGGATAGGACTCCAATTCTCCAGCAGGTGCGTAGCCATAACGGACACCAGCAAATGCAATTCCGCAAAGTGCTGCTCCCTCTGCATCAAATTTACGGTCACCAACCATAATCACATCACTTTTTTTGGATTCTGAAATGCCCAACTGCTGCATGGCATGCTGCATTAGTGCAGCCTTTGTTTCATCGGAATGTTTCATGGAACTGCCAGCAACAACATCAAAAAATGGGGTTAGCTCAAAATAATCCAGTATCTGCTTTGCGTAAGGCTCCGGTTTAGAGGTTGCCATGGCAATGTGACAGCCTTGCTGTTTCAGTGCGGTCAGGCATGCCGGGATGCCATCATAAACACGATTTTCTTTCCAGCCAATGGTGCTGTAACGTTCCCGATATTTTTTTACTGCAAAAGAAACCAGCGGTTCTTTCATGTTATAAAATGCGGCAAAGGAGTAGGAGAGCGGCGGCCCAATGAAACGAAAGAGTTTCTGGGAATCCGGTTCTTCAATTCCACAGGCTTTTAGTGCATATTGGGTGCAGCGAAGGATTCCTTTTTGGGAATCTGTAATCGTACCGTCTAAGTCAAATAAAACAGCAGTATAGGGCATTGTGTTTGTCCTTTCTTTAATAGAACGTTGCCACTTCTTGCTCTGGTTTGGAGGTAACAGCCACTTCCTTGACTGTCAGAACGGGTCCTTTTCCACGATACAGTTTATGGCGCGTGACATGAATGGCTGCGGTGATGTGAATCCATTGCCGATTGTTTAGTGCAAAAGCGTTGTCCCATTCCGCTACGACACAGCTGTAAGTGATATCTTCCACACAGCAGGTCATTACATGACGACCGACTGCAAACGTTCCTTTTGGAAATTTCTTGTCTACTGCCACAATGCCACGGAATTTCACTGTTTTTCCTTCATATTTATTGGGATCTTCCATGAGATCCCGATACCAGATGGCATAATCCCGATCTGCAATCTGAATGATTGGTGCGTTGATGTCAAATGGCAGCGGGTCTTCAATTTCATCGTATTCTACCTTGCCATCCGTATATTCATAGGCAATATCGGAACGACGGCTGACTCCACGTACAATTTTATGAAATGCCATTTTGTCCATATCCTTGGTGAAGCGATTGAAGACAATCAGTTCACAGGTGTTTAGTTTGTCCACAACCAAACTCCGCATATTGGCATTGTAGGTTAGAAACGTGGTGGCATCGGCAAAACACATTTCCTGATAGACGGTCCAGTTGTCCGGCAGCCGTTCAAAGAGCATTTTCAGCTGCCACATTCCATTATATTCAATGATAACTCGTTCTGCATTATGCTTTTGCAGCAGTTCGGTCAAATGCTGTGGCTGCAGCTCGGATTCCTCTTCGATGACTTCCTGAAACACTTCTTTATTTGGATAGGTAGAAATGTCATATTCCTCTTCGCCCTCTTCACAGAGCAGTAACAGCGTGCGTTCTCCTTTGTTGAATCGAGGGTCTTCCAGAGTTTCCTGAATGAAACGGGTTTTGCCGCCCTCCAGAAATCCTGTGAACAGATAAACTGGAATGTCAACCTGTTGATTTTTTGCTGGCATGAAACGACCTCCTTTGCTTAGCAGGTGCGGAACAGGGCAGCCAGTGCAGCTTCATGAATATGGGAACCAATGACACAAAGCCGTCCGGTGGTAGAAGCACAGCCTGTCCGTACATCTGGTGTTCCCGGTACATAGTCAAAGTGAATCCACTTGCCATCTGTACCAGCAACAATCCCCTTGGCACGCAGTATCATGCCGTAGGTATCTGCATCTCCTAGTTTTTCCAGTGCGGTTTGGATTTCTTCTGGCGTATAGGTTTTTGCCGTTTCTACGCCCCAACTGGTGAAGACTTCGTCTGCATGGTGGTGATGGCGTTCGTGATCATGGTCATGGCATCCACAGGTGCAGCCTTCGCCGTGTTCATGGTCATGTTCATGGTGGTGATGTTCGTGTTCATGTTCATGACCGCCATGATGATGGTGTTCATGGTGGTGATGTTCATGTTCTGTTTCTTCTAATAGTGTTTGTAGAGCAGAATCCAGTGTTTCGGTCTGGTTCATTGCAGTCAGCAGTTGAGTACCGTTTAATTGTTCCCAGTCCGTTGTAACAATCGGTGCAGCTGCATTTAATTTCCGCAGCCGTTGTACACAGTCTTCCAGCTTAGATTCTGCGAGACCAGCAGTATGACTCAAAATCAGGCAGCTAGCATGTTCGATTTGGTTGTTGAAGAATTCACCGAAATTTTTCTGATACATTTTGCATTTCTTTGCATCCACAACAGTGGTGAAGCTTTCCAGATGGATTTCTGGATTGTTCAGATTCTGTACTGCCCGAATGACATCACTCAACTTGCCAACACCAGAGGGTTCAATCAGAATGCGGTCAGGGTGATAGTTGTTCAACACTTGTTGTAATGCCTTGCCGAAGTCGCCAACCAGACTACAGCAGATGCAGCCAGAGTTCATTTCCGTAATATTGACACCCGCATCTTGCAAAAATCCGCCGTCAATGCCAATTTCTCCGAATTCATTTTCAATTAACACCAGCTGTTCGCCGGCATAAGCTTCTGCAATTAGCTTTTTGATGAGAGTGGTTTTACCCGCACCGAGAAAGCCGGAAAAAATATCTACTTTTGTCATACTACAATCTTCTTTCTCAGAAATTTATGGTTTCCCATAGTGCTTAACAGTATATCACAAATTCCACTTTGATGCAAGCGGAAACCCTATTGCTTTTATGAATATTTTATGAAGAGGGAAGGCTGGAAATTGGGAGTGCATGCTGTTGTACAATTTGTTCAATCACAGTACGAAAGATTGGTGCAGCTGCATCATTGCCATAACCGCCGTTTTCTGCTAGAATCGTGACCACATAACGAGGTTGAGAGGCTGGAAAAAATCCAGTAATCCAGCCATGACAGTATTCTACACCATTTTCATCATAGCATCCGGTTTGTGCAGTAGAGGTTTTTGCCGCAACGGAAACAGAATCTGGTACGCCCTGAAAGGTATCATTGCCATAAGCAGCCGCCGTCATCAAGTCCTGTAGGGCAGCGGCATTTTTTTCAGAGAGAACAGGAGTAGAAACAGATTGCTGTTCCTGCTCAATGGAAACACCGTCTTGACTGATACCACGAATCAACCTGATTTGCGGTAGATTCCCACCATTGGCAATGGCACAGGTCATACGGGCAACTTGCAGGGGAGAGGCGGTCAACATACCTTGTCCGAAACAGAAATTTGCCTTTTCTGCTGGAATTTGCAAATCCTGTAAACTGGGCAGAATGCCGCCGTCTGCTACGATGCTGTCAGATAACGGCAGGGATGTGCCGAATCCGAGACTTTGTGCCATTTGATACAGTTTTGCAGCAGAGAGTTTTTGACTGAGGGCAATGAAATAAGGGTTGCAGGAGTGAATCATAGCTGCCTGTAAATCTTGCAATCCATGACCACTTTGGTCGTGGCAGTGAAAAATCTGGTCATAGATTGCAATGCTGCCGGTACAGTTGTACTGAAAATTTTCCAGATTTTGTGAAAGTGCACAAGCGGCAGGAATCAGTTTGAAAATAGAACCAACAGGATACGCATATAAAGCCCGATTAATCAAGGGACTGTCTGGTGATTCCATTGCTTCTTCCAGCGTGGAGACTGTATAAGATGGAAAACTGCAAAGGGCAAGAATATCGCCGGTTTCGGCTTCCATTACAATAATGCAGCCTTTTTCTAATTTCATTTCTTCTCCGACGGTTTCGCAAATTTGCTGGACATCCTTATGCAGCGTAGTCACTACACCAGCAGAGATGGTTTGTCCTGTATGAATCAGCGTTTTTTCTCCGGCAAGCACACTGCCTCTTCCGCTGACCGTAAAGGTTACAGAAGATTGGGCGGAGAAACTGCGTAAAAAGGAATCATAATCTGCTTCTAATCCTGTTACGCCTTCTCCATCTCGTGTGTATCCAATCAGGTGTTGTGCAAGCTGTGGTTCCGTATTGCGAATCGGTACATCAAAAATCGTAATCTCTTCACAATCTAGATCGTTGGTGTTTACTGCACACGAAAAGGGCGTACCGTATTGCAGATTTTCATAGAAGTCAGTTTTGTCCAGTACATGAGGCAGAATTGCTGTAACGGCTTCTGGGGTTGGATTGATGACAGCAATATGCTGTACGGTGTTATTCACCAGCAAGTGGAAGTTGGCATCATAAATATTGGCATGGGTGACAGCAGTGCGAATGGTGTAAGTGCCCTGCTGGCGGGCAGTTTCCTGATAGTTGGGGACACTAACCAGATAGGCAAGACGGACAGAAATTGCAGATGCCATAGTGATCATAATGAGAGAGAGCAGAGCAATTCTTCGGCGAATCCGCTGCATAGAACAGACCTCCTTTTTGGTTGAAAAAAACCGTTATTTTATGCACAGCAGAATCATAATTAGGGCAAAAGCAGTTTTTATGCTGCTGACAGCCGCTATAAGTGCTTTCTGTCAGTATGCCCCTGTCTTCTCTTATTTAACCAATAAAAAAACAGTCTGTGGAAACAGGCTGTTTTTGATGCATATGTTCATTTTATAAAGAAAGAAGACCAGTAGTATATCGCTGGTTTTCCATGATATTTTGGCATAGGAGGCGGTGTTTCCCGGTGTGGCTCGGCAGCCTGTAGGAAAATCCAGACATACCAGATCCAATACACCAGAAATAGCAGAGAGAAGATCAAACCGCAGATGCTTAAAATCAATCCGGCGGTGACGAGACCGTTTTGAAACAAGGGATCTCGTTTTCGTGTTTTAATCACCAGTAGAATACCAAGTATACTGCAAAGTGTAGGTAAAATGGGAATGCAGGCGAGAACCGAGGAAAGAATTCCCAATACCAATGAAGCAATGGCATAACCACTGCTATGTGTATAGGGGACAATGGTGTGTTTGTTTGGTTGTTGCTGCGTAGGCGGCAGTTCTGTCTGTACCAGTGGATATTCTGGTTCTTGCTGCGGATTCATGGCAACCTCCTATTTTTTATGTCAGTATTGAAAAATACGGTACAATTACTACTATTTTGTCGATGTACTTATCATAACAAAAATGAAACAATTTGTCAAGAGTGGAACACTTCCAAAAAATGTGCAGAAAAAGGGCATATTTTCGATAAAATGCTGATAGATTTTTGGAAAGAAGCTGATGGAAAAAGGATTATAAAAATGAGATGTTATTTGGTATGATTTGTTTGTGGTAGCATTGCAGTCGTTTTCCTTTGAGAGACAATCTGGATCTGTTCCAGTCATAGCATACAAAAAAGCAGAATGGTATTTGTAAGAGTTGATGTAATTTTCTTACAGCATATTGCATTTTTCTGCATTTTCCTGTATAATAAAAAGAAAAATCCATTGTAGGCAGGAGCGTGCGTATGAAAAAATGGCAGATTCAGCAGCCCGACCTTATGGCTGCAAAAAAAATACAGGTTGGCAGCGACCTGTCGCTTTTTTGTGCAGAGTTGCTGACCGTGAGAGGATATCAGACGGTGGAGGAAGCGGCATTGCAGTTTTCCTGCGATGCTTTCTCTGACCCGTTTTTGATACGAGATATGCAGGCAGCGGCGGACTGTTTGAATGCCGCCATTGACAGCGGAGAGAAAATTTGTGTTTATGGAGACTATGATTGTGATGGTGTCATTGCAACGGTAATTCTCCATTCCTATCTTTCCGAATTGGGTGCAGATGTGACATATTATATTCCTGAACGGGAAGAAGGATATGGTATGAATCAGAGTGCACTGGAAACACTGAAAGCACAAGGCGTTTCTTTAATTGTAACTGTAGATAATGGCATTGCAGCATTGGAAGAGGCAAACTGGCTTGCAGAACAGGGCATTCGTCTGGTGGTAACAGACCACCATCAGCCCTATGATGCTCTTCCAGCAGCAGAAGCGGTGGTGGATCCGCATCGATTGGACTGTCCTGCTCCGTTTTCGCTGTTTTGTGGTGCGGGGCTGGCGTTGAAGTTGGTTGCCGCTATGGACGGTGGGGATATGACATTTGCAGTGGAACAGTTTGGAGAACTGGCGGCCATTGCAACGGTTGCCGATATCGTTTCCCTGACGGGAGAAAACCGTTTGCTGGTGCAGCAGGGATTGCGGCTGCTTGCCAATACAGAACGACCGGGATTATTGGCATTGCTGGAAATTGCCGGTATGCAGAATAAGCCTATGACGGCTGTCAATCTTGCTTTTTCGATTGCACCTAGAATCAATGCAGCCGGACGATTTGGCTCTCCTAAGCTGGCGGTTTCTCTTTTGTTGGCAGAAACGATGGAAGAAGCTATGCCGCTTGCAAAACAGCTGGAACAGTGTAATCGGCAGCGAAAAACGGTAGAGCAGGCGATTTTACAGGAAATACAGGCACAGATACAGGTGAATCCATCTAGTGTACAGCAGCGGGTATTGCTGTTCAGCGGAAAGGGCTGGCATCACGGTGTGATTGGTATTGTGGCAGCTCGCTTACAGGAGCAGTTCGGTAAGCCGACTATGTTGGTTACGATAGAAGGCGATACAGCAAGAGGTTCTGCTCGTTCGTTTGGGACGTTTTCTATTTTTGCCTGTTTGGATGCTTGCCGGACGTATTTGACAAAATACGGTGGACATCCCGGTGCAGGTGGATTCTCTCTGCAAACGGAACAAATTGACTGCTTTTTTGCGGCGGTACAGCAATATGCAGCAGAAACCTTTCCTGAAATGCCGCAGATGATGCTGCAAGCCGATCGTCTGTTGATGCCGCAGGACTTGACCATAGATAATATGGCAAGCCTTTCTGTATTAGAACCATATGGGGAGGGCAATCCAGCACCGGTTTTTGCGATTTGCCATGCTGTTCTGGAAGCTATTCAGCCACTTTCCAACGGTTTACACAGTAAGCTAAAACTGCGGTACGGAAGTCTGTATTTGGATGTGCTGTTATTTCGTGTTGCACCAGAGAATGTGGGACTTCCGTTACAGGGATTGTGTGATGTGCTGGTGACGACAGAATGTAAGACCTTTCAGGGGGGACCCCAGCTTTCTCTGATTGCAAAAGATTATCGTAGAAGTGGGATTGCACAAGCCAAATACTTTGCAGCAAAAGATGCTTATGAGAAACTTTGCAGAAAAGAATCGCTGCCATCTGCATATTATGCTGCAATGACGCCGACACGAGCGGAACTCGTTGCAGTATATAAACGGCTGCCGGAAACACCGATTTCGATAGACACACTGTTTGTGCGAATGCAGCAGCAGTTGAATTATGGAAAATTACGATTGATTTTGGATGTTTTTGCAGAATTGCAGTTAGTAAAGTTGGATCATTGGAGCGAAACGGTACAGCGATTGCCAGTACAGGGAACGGTACCGCTGGAACAGTCTATGATTTTGGCAGAGATGCAGGAAAAAACGGGGAGGGCTTTTTATGAATAGTCAAAGTGCATTACAAGAAATACCGAAGAATGTGACTATTGCGGACTTGAGTCGGTATATTGTACAAACCAACCGTAAATATGATTTGTCTATGATTGTATCTGCTTATGAATTTGCTGTGAGTGCACACGGCGATCAGAAGCGTTCTTCTGGAGAACCTTATATTGTGCATCCGCTTTCGGTTGCGTGGATTCTGGTATCCCTTGGAATGGATACAGAGTGCATCTGTGCTGGACTGTTGCATGATGTGGTAGAAGATACCCAATATACGATGGACGATGTCTGTAAACGGTTTGGACGAAATATTGCTATGTTGGTGGATGGTGTCACAAAGCTGGTGCAGTTGAAATCGCAGGCACTCAACAAAGAAGATCGGCAGATGGCGAGTGTACGGAAAATGCTGTTTGCGATGGCAGATGATATTCGTGTCATTATTATTAAATTGGCAGATCGGTTGCATAATATGCGGACATTACATTTTTTGCCGCCGCAAAAACGAAATCGAATTTCCAGAGAAACCCTATATGTTTATGCACCTATGGCAGATCAGTTGGGCATCTGGATGATCAAGGAAGAGCTTTCCGATCGTGCGATTTTATTTTTGGATCCGATTGGCTGTTATGAAATTGAACGGGCACTGCAATTGAAAGATGCAGATGCAAAGACCTTTATTAAACGGATTCAAACAGAACTGCAAGAACACCTTTCACAGGAAAAAACCTTTCAAAATCCGCCGGAAATTACGGGACGAGTGAAGAGTTTGTATAGTATCTACAATAAGGTATTTAATGCTGACAAAAAAGAAGATATGCATGATATTAATGAAGTTTATGATAAATACGCTGTGCGAATTATTGTAGATACAGAGTTGGAATGTTATTTGGCAATGGGCATTGTATATGCTATGTATTCTCCTGTACCGCAGCGGTTTAAGAATTACATTGCAACGCCGAAAGCAAATGGATATCGTTCTATTCATTTGACGATGATGGATAGAACTGGTGTTGCGTTTGAAGTACAGATCCGAACGCACGAAATGCACCTTGCTGCGGAATATGGAATTGCTGCCCATTGGAAGTACAAGCTTGGCGAGGAAAAAGGCGGGCGGCGAATGGATGAGTGGTTTGCATGGGCACGAAAGCTAATTGAAGAACAGCAGTCCGCTGATGATATGGAGGAATTTGTTCGCAATCTGAAGAATGATATTAAGCAGGATATTGTGGTAATGACCCCAAAAGGAAAGTCTATTTTCTTGCCGAAAGGGGCAACGCCAATTGACTTTGCCTATCGAATTCATACGGAAATTGGACATGGAATGATTGGTGCGAGAGTCAACAATCGTCTTGTTCCGCTGGACACACCATTGGAAAGCGGACAAATTTGTCAGATTGAATGTTCTAAAGATCCCCAAAAAGGGCCAAACCGTTCCTGGTTAAATATTGTGAAAACCAATGAAGCAAAATCAAAAATTCGTTCTTGGTTTAAAAAAGAACGGCGGGAAGAGAATATTCAAGAAGGCAGAGCAATGCTCGAACGGGAAATGCATCGAAACCGGATGCACGTGGAGAATGATGACGAACTAAAAGAACTGGTAAAGGAGGAGTTTGGACGGTATAATTGCGAAACACTGGATGACTTTCTGGCATCCATCGGGTATTTTGGTATTTCTGTTTCTAATATTATGCCGAGAATAAAGGAACGCTACGATAAACTCAATAGAAAGATCGAAGAAAAATCGAACATAGAAATTTCAATGCAGCCGGTGCATCCGCTGCAAGGAGAGCAGAACGCTATTGTTCTGGATCAAATTGATCATTGTGAATATCGGCTTGCACGCTGCTGCAATCCGGTTCCGGGGGATGAGATCATCGGTTTTGTGACCAGAGGCGGACATGGCGTTTCGATCCATACAAAGACTTGTGCCAATTACCAGCGGGATCTGGCAACGAACGATCCGGAACGAATTGACAGATGGCTTAAGGCGAGCTGGGGAAAGGTAGAACACAGTCTTCCTATGATTGTCAGCCTTGATGTATTGGCCTCTGACCGTGTGGGATTGTTATTGGATGTGTCAAAAATTGTGGCAGAGCTGCGGATTATGATTTTGCATTCCAGTTCTTACTCACTGAAAAATGGAAATGCGGTTTGTGAGGTTGCTGTAAAAGTGGGCGGAAATGATCAGCTGCGGCAGCTGATGGATAAGTTGAGGCGCATTGATGGTGTTATTTCTGTAGAGCGAACCAAGAGAAAGTGAGGAGCAGTATGGCACAGATTACAAAGTGGATGGTAGGGGCACTGGCAGTGAACTGCTACGTGATTGCAACAGAAAAAAAGCATGCGGTTGCTGTGGATGTCGGTGGAGATGCACAGAAGATTTTACAGTATCTGAACGATAACAATTTACAGCTTACAAAAATTCTGTTGACACATGGGCACTATGACCATATGGGCGGTGTAGCAGCATTACAGGCAGCAACGGGGGCAACAGTCTATATTCATGAAGCAGATGCCCCGATGCTGTCGGATGATGAATTGAATTTGGCACAATGGATTGTAGGGCATTCGGTTTCTCCTGTGACAGATTACAAGGTGCTACAGGATGGCGATGAAATTGTACAGGATGAATGTACCTTTCATGTACTGCATACGCCGGGACACACGAAAGGCAGTGTTTGCTATCAGTTAGAACACACGCTATTTACGGGGGATACGCTGTTTCGGCTCTCTCGTGGCAGAACAGATTTTCCGGGTGGCAATGATGACAAGTTGTATGCCTCGCTCCAGCGTTTGAAGCAACTGGACGGTGAGTATGACGTATTGCCGGGACACAATGAAACTTCTACGCTGTCGTATGAGCGGCAGCATAACCCCAATTTAAGGTGAGGAATGGTATGCAAGAAACAACACAGGTAACGACACCGCCATTTCCGGTTGTGTTATATGGACATACATTAAAGTATGAAATAGAATGTATTTTAAAGATTTTTATTCCAGCAACAAAGTTTTCCTTTTTTTATGAGGATGCACCCCTGCTCTGCAATGCGGAGCAGGGTGCATGTTTACAGCTGAAACAGGGAAAACAAGATACATGGTTTTTTTGCATGCTGCGGTATCAGGGCAAAAATCGTCGATGCTGCGCACGGCTGCCAAAGTGTGCACCGGAAACGGATAAGCACACATGCGAATATCAGTTCAGCCGAATGCTTTTTACACTTTTGCAGGATATTACAGGTTTGGATGTGCCGTGGGGACTTTTGACCGGAATTCGTCCGGTTCGCAAGGCGTTTTCTACGATGGAGGAAAGCGGCGAATCACTGGAAGCTGTGATGGAACGGTTGCGAACAGTCTATCTGGTATCATCAGAGAAATTAGACTTATTGCGGCGAACCGCAGAAATACAGCTGCCGCTGCTGCGGCAGACGCCGAAACAATCCATTGGATTTTATATTTCGATTCCATTTTGTCCAACAAGATGTAGTTATTGCTCTTTTGTCTCTCATTCGATTGCACAAGCAAAACACCTGATGCCGGATTATATTCGCCTGCTCTGTAGAGAATTAGAAATCTGGGGCGAATTGATGCAAAAACTGCATGTGACAGTGGATACTGTTTATTTCGGTGGCGGAACACCGACATCGATTTCTGCACAGGAAATGGAACAGCTTCTGCAAACGGTGGTAAGGGTGTTTGACTTGTCGCAGGTGCGGGAGTTCTGTGTGGAGGCAGGCAGACCCGATACGATTACCCTTGAGAAATTGGAGGTACTGAAGCGGTACGGCGTAGATCGGATCTCCGTTAATCCGCAGACAATGGAGGATGCTGTTTTACAGCGGATTGGCAGACAGCATACGTCTGCACAGATTGCAGAAGCATTTCAGTTGGCGAGAAAAATCGGTTTTTCCAATATCAATATGGACTTGATTGCTGGTTTGCCGGGCGATACGCCGGAAGGATTTCACAGAACACTGCAAAAGGTACTAGCATTGGATCCAGATAGTATTACAGTCCATACACTCACACTCAAGCGTGCAGCAACGCTATTTTCTGATAGCCGTTCGCAGATTGCCAATCCAGTACGGGAGATGGTACAGGATAGCATCCGATTGCTGCCGGAATATGGGTATCAACCTTATTATATGTATCGGCAGAAGAATACCATTGACAATCAGGAGAATGTGGGGTATGCCAAAGCTGGAAAAGAGTCCTATTATAATATGTTGATTATGGATGAATCGCAGTCTATTTTTGGTGCAGGCTGTGCTGCATCGACCAAAATTGTAGAGCCGTGTGGACGGATTACACGAATTCATAATTATAAATTTCCGTATGAGTATATCCGCCAGTTTGACCAGCTGATGGAGAAAAAGCAACAGGTATGGGAAATTTATCAGCGAATGGAGTAAGAACAGGAGGAATCATTATGATTCTGGAAATTAGAGCCTTTCAGCCGCAGGATATATCAGAATTGGTGTACATTTGGAATGAAGTGGTAGAAGAAGGCAACGCATTTCCACAGATGGCACCGTTGAATACAGAGATGGGAGCAAAGTTTTTTGCACGGCAGTCTTTTACTGCTGTAGCATATGATGTGGAAAATAGAGAGATTGTTGGACTATATATTTTACATCCTAACAATGTTGGACGCTGTGGGCATATCTGTAATGCCAGCTATGCCGTAAAATCTTGTTATAGAGGGCAGCATATCGGAGAACAGCTTGTGCAGCATTGTATCCAAAAGGGAAGAGAATTGGGCTTCCGGATTTTGCAGTTTAATGCAGTGGTATGCAGCAATCAATCGGCAAGAAAATTATATGAGAAGTTGGGATTTACAGAGTTAGGTACGATACCGGGCGGCTTTTTGCAGAAGGATGAGACGTATTCAGATATTGTATTATATTACTTATCATTGATAGAATGATGAATTTTCTAAAAATAGTAACAATAAAAGATGTGTTGCTTGCAATAAAGGTACGGAAATCAATTTTTAAATAATTAATGATTTAAATTCTATGCCGCAGGCGACTGCGGTCACAGGCAGAGAGCCAAGCGAATCTGCCGGATGATTCCGACAAGTTTTCCAAAAGAAATCTGAAAATAGATTTCCGTACAATAAAGGGACTTTCTGTTGCATGTTTTTAAAAAATGTGTTATGATAGAAAAAATGGATCGGATAGGAGGAAATGAATATGAAACGAGTCTATTTTATTTTTAATTTACACTCTGGAAAGGCTGCGTTAAACAATCATATTCCAAAGTTGCTGGATCAGTTTACTGCTGCTGGCTATGAGGTGACAGTCCATCCGACTCAGTGTCAAGGAGATGGGATTGTCAGTGCACAGTATGCCTGTAAAAAAGAATTTGATTTGTTGGTCTGTGCTGGCGGAGATGGTACGCTGAATGAAGTGATACAAGGTTGGATGCTTAGCACCAATCATCCTCCGATTGGTTATATTCCAGTAGGTTCTACCAATGATTTTGCAAGGGGACTGCACATTCCAACAGTACCGACAGAGGCGGTGCAGTGTATTTTAAATGGCAATCCCTTTTGTTGTGATATTGGGAAGTTTAATGAAAAATATTTTACGTATGTAGCAGCCTTTGGAGCGTTTACAGAAATTTCTTACCAGACACCCCAGAATTATAAAAATGTGCTGGGACATGCTGCCTACTTACTCAATGGAATTGCCCATTTGCCAACCATTAAAGCACGGCATATGCGGATTGAATACGATGGAAAGACACTGGAAAATGATTATCTCTATGGAATGGTGACGAATGCTACTTCCGTTGCAAAGCTGCTGTCTCTTTCTGATGTGGAATGGGATGATGGGTTGTTTGAAGTGACACTGATTCGGAAACCGACGGATTTGGTGCAGTTTCATCAGTTGATTCTGTCACTTGCAAACTTTCAGTTGGGTGCAGAACGGCAGTATTTTGATTATTTTCGGGCATCCCATGTAACAGTGACCAATCTGGATGAAGAAGAAGTGGCATGGACGATTGATGGAGAGTATGGTGGAAATCAGCGTGTAAATGAGATTTCCAATTGTCAGAAAGCGTTACAGATTTTTGTGCCGAAGCAGCTGCCGGATAGAATGCACAAGTCCAGTAAAAACGGACAATAGAAAAAATAGCCCTCCTATGGTAT
>JAUNJC010000038.1 GCA_030523195.1 Oscillospiraceae bacterium | reverse complement strand
CTTTTATCAAATGGTTCAACTATACAAAGTAGAAATACAGTTGATAGTTTGAAACAATACGGTATTAATAAGGTTGGAATAAGCATTGATAGTTCTATAGCTTCTGTCCATGATGAGAATAGAAGATTTCCTGGGGCTTACCAAAAGGCTTGTTACGCATTAGAATTATTATTGAAAGAGCCTAAGATACTTACTCAAGTTGCAATGACAATTAGCAGCAACAACATATCCGAGGTTCCTTTTGTTCTTCAGCAACTCAAAGAGATTGGCGTCAATTCATTTAGCTTTCTCTGGTTGAGGCATAATGGCGAAATAGCGCCAATAGAAAATGCCGCAGAATACCAGCGTATTATGCGGTTTTTGATTCAGGAACGTGACAAGAATGGTATAAATATTAATGTTCATGACTTTAGAGTTGATAAAATTTTGCATGATATGTATAATTCTGGAGAGATCGGTTTAAGTACAATGACGGATATGGAAAACATGAATTCATGCCACGCTTTTTATGAATTAGTACTAATTGATCCGTCCGGCGATATGTATGAGTGCAATTTTGCAAAACAAGCATTTGCAAACATATATGACACCTCGATCGAGGAAATTGCAAAACACGGAATTAATCAAATGCCGCTTTGTGGAGGATGTAACAAATGCAATATAACAAGAACTATAGATTAAAAAGAACAATCCTAGGAAGATTATATCTTGCAAATCAGGAAAACGGCGATGTTATTGACGTTAATCCTATTACTGCAGATATCATTGAAAAAATACAAAATGGAGCAGTCACAAAGGAGCGCCTTATTTCCTCTCTATGTGATGAATACGATGCAAAACCAGAAGAAATTAGCAGTGACGTAGAAGAAATCCTTAATAGGCTAGAAGAGTATAATGTGATTTATTGAGGAGTATTGCATGAGAATCGACATTCGGCTTAGTGACAATTATCAAGGCACAAGATGGTATTGCGATGACAAGCGGTCTGTTTTCACAAAGGGGTATATAGTTGATCCGAACGACAGTTCTAAATATATTGACGGTAGAGCATTTAATAACTGCATTAAGAGCATCTTGAGCAAAGAATCTCTGAGCATAGAATTGCCTTCAATTAGCGGTAATTTTGCTATTATAGCTCAACTATCAGACGGTAAATGCATTGCCGCAGTTGACCGACAGAGGAGTTTCCCTCTGCTATATTGGACTGATGGTGAAACTATAATAATAACTGATTCATTAAGCAATATAGCCAAAAGCAGAAAAACAATAAATAACGAGGCATTACTGCAGTTTTCAAGAACTATATGTGTTTATCGGGAGAACACAGCGTATAATGAGGTCTTCCAAATAAAACCAGCACACTATCTTGATGTAAATACTTGTGGCATAAAACAGATCGCTTATTATACGTTTAGATACTGTCAAAAAAAGAATTACACCGAAGAGAATAAAATCGAGTTGCTGCGGATGTGTTATGAGAAAATCTTTCAAAGATTGATTCGCTACCTTAACGGTAGGCAGGTGGCGCTGCCTCTTAGTGGTGGAAGAGACTCGCGGCTAATTCTGTTCTACTTAATGAAATTTGGATATAAAAACATCATCACGTTTTCTTATGGATATGAAGGCACAGATGACCAGCGATTGTCGAAAATTGTTGCAGATTTCTTCGGAGTAAACTATCATTACGTTCATTGCAGAAGGAATAAAATGAGGAAAATGGCTAGAAGGCATTTTCACAAGTATATAGATTTTGCGGGAAATGGCTGCTCACTGCCATGCGTACAAGAGCTATATGCTGTTTATGAACTTAGGGAAAAAGGTCTCATCCAAGATAACTGTGTTTTTTTACCTGGACACGGTGGAGATTTTTATGCCGGTGCTAGAGCAGTTATTGTAGGGGGAGAACGGCCGGACGAATGGCGAGACTCTGTTGTGAACCATTTGTTCTTCAAAGAATACAAGTATACGAACACTGCCTTAAACGAAAGCGGCCGAAGAGAAGAAGCAAATCAGATACTTTCTAAACACCAAATCGTGCCAAGCACTTTACAGTCAAAGGAGGAGGCAAGTGAGTGTATTGAAAAATACTATTTCGACGAGAGAGAGAGTAAATATATACAAAACTGTGTTAGGTATTACGATTATTGGAATTATGAATGGATTGCGCCATTTGAGGACATTATTCTTGACGAACTATGGTTATCTTTTCCGTTAAGTGATAGAGTCAACAGAAAGTTGTTTCACAGGTTTATAGAGACAGTTTATCCCCGTGAATTGCTCAATATTCGTTTTGCCGGAAAGCCAACGACTGTTCTTAAACTACAATGGTGTTATGGATTTGTTCCCGCAGTTGATTACATAAAGTACAGACTTTTTCAATCGTATGCGAGTATGAACCAATTTGTTTGGAGCAAATATGTAAAGAGAGTTTTAGCATTAGAGAACAAAGGAGGCTGAACGGCTATGACGGTAGATTACAATTGGCTAGTTGCCCAGTGTCATGTTCCTGTTTTTTTTGAAACATGGTATCTAAATGCCGTTTGCGGAGCGAATGGTTTTGATTCAGCAATCTCATATATTGATCCACAAATATGGGGTATACTGCCATACTTTACTGCCAATTATCAAAGCTATACTGTGGCGATTGCTCCACCCCTTACACAATACATGGGACCTTTCTTACATATTGATTCCAGCATTAGTCGTGGAAAACAAATTTCACTTGAGGAGAAGCTGATTTTCAATTTGCTGGATCAATTGTCTCAGCGTTGTGATTACTACGCGCAAAAATGGGGGCCATGGCAACAAAACTGGCTTGGCGCTTACTATAACCATTGTAAAGAAGCATCCCGAATTACTTATATCATTGACGGACAGAGTTCCTATGAAACAGTTAAGAACGGTTACTCGACTCAAGTTCGTAATAAAACAAAAAACAAGGATAACATAACTGTCGTTACCTATAATGACGTAGAATTGCTCTATAGTATGGTGCTAGAATCACTTGATCGCGTTGGAAAAAAACCAAAATTTGCAATAGAAGAATTACATCGACTCACAAGTGCAGCTATTGCTAATCATGCCGGAGAGATACTCGTTGCATTCCTCCCTACTGGGGTTCCTATTGCATCAGCGTTTATTATAGAGGATTCTAAAACGCTTTATTATTATATTGCGGGAGAGTACGCAGCTTACCGGGGAGCCAATGGCCCAACGCTGATAATTGATAAGTGTATACAAAAAGCATGCGCACAACGGAAGCGTTTGGACTTCACTGGATCTATGCTACCAGGTGTGGGCCGTTTTTACCAGTCATTTGGCCCGACCTTGATTAATTACCATATGATTTCAAAGGATAATCGCTCTAGCAACCATCTTGCAAACGATAGCTTGGACAGGGTGTTATTCTTCAGGTTTTAGGAGGTGTCGAGTGAAAGACTCCATAAGATTTAAATTGATAAGTTTTGCCAATTGTCTTGTCCCCAAAAACTCTTATAAGTGTTTTTTCTATGACAGAGGGATGATTTCATATAACGAAATATCAATGTTAACATGGGCTTCTGATAATCAACTGGTAAAAAAATATCAAATGATTTATTTCACAAATAATCCGACTGCTGCCAGAAAAATGTTTCCCGAAACTGTGAAAATAATATCGAATCCAATCAAGGGATTTTTTCACCAACTATCTTCAAAGTATGTGTTCGTAGAACAAAATGGACATCAATGGATGTGTAGGCCTGCCCATAAGCAACTGATGGTTCAGCTATGGCATGGTACGCCAATAAAGAAGGTGGGTAATCTTAATCACACCACACATTGGTTTTCATACGATGATGTGTTTTCTCGCGTCCTCGCGCCATCAGAATACGCTTGGTCAATAATGCGAAAGTGTTTTTCGTATTCAGACAACAAGAAAATAATATGTCCATATCCAAGATGTGACGAGCTCTTAAATCAAAACGCAAAAGATCTTCGCAAAAAACTGGGACTCGATGATAAATCCCGTATTGGGGTATGGTTACCAACATTTAGGACTGCATATTACGAGACTCATGGCAGTAATGATGCACCTGATTTTCCCATCTTAACAGAAAACAACATTAATATCTTAAATGGACTTTTGAAAAGAAGCAATACGACTGTGATAGTAAAGATGCATGTGCTCCAACGAAGGTTGCCTTTCTTTGATACGAATTATTCTAATATTATTTTTATGGATAATGCTGCACTTGTAGATATGGAAATGTCGTTGTACAGTCTGCTTGGCGCTAGTGATTGTTTAATATCGGACTATTCATCAGTAATATTTGACTATCTACTTGTAAACAAACCAATTGTATTCACGGTTGATGATTATTATAGCTATAAAGATAATCGCGGATTTATCGATGAAGATATGTTTAACAATGTTCCAGGCCCAACAGCGCATGATGTAGAGGAACTTGTTAATTCAATTGAAAGTGTATTAACAAAAGATGCCTACGAGAGCGAGCGCAATACATTGTGCAGAAAGATGAATAAAGAAGGAATTCGGCTCGGTGATTATGCTGCGACCGTATTTCGCCAATTAGGAATAGAAAAATGAAAAGATATAGGATTGGATATACTGCCGGAGTCTTTGATTTGCTCCACGAAGGTCACATCAACATTCTTAAACGGGCAAAAGAACAATGCGAGAAACTTATAGTTGCGGTAACTACCGATGAATTGTGTCTTGCAAGAAAGAACCATAAACCTGTGATACCCTTTGAGGAGAGATGTGCCGCCATCGAAGACACTGGTCTCCCAAATATTGTTGTAGCTCAAAAAGACATGGACAAACTTAGAGCTTGTTTAGAGAACGATGTGGATGCAGTTTTTGTCGGTAGCGATTGGAAAGATACAGAATACTGGAATGATTTAGAAAAAAAGTTGATGCTTTATAGTATTCCGATTGTTTACCTTGCAAGAACGCCCAATTGTTCAAGCACAGCGTTGAGAAATCTCGTACTTAAATATGACATATGCTTTTATAGGGATATGGGAGGGTATTCAATCTTACAGAGTAAATCGAAAGATTTTTATATAGATATCCCAGATAGCATTGGAGTTTATCCTGTTGTTGAGATAGAGAGTCGGTCTTTTGCGTTTAGTCCTGCAAAACGGATAAGAGTGGGGAACAATGTCTCGATAATCGGGGATGAGGCATTCTTTGGCTGTGAAGACTTAGAACGAATTCAACTGCCGTCAAGTCTTCGGAAGATAGGGAAAGCTGCGTTTTGGGGGTGTAGTAATCTACGCTGTTTGGATTTCCCTCCCGGAATGATGGAACTGCCGGAATACTTAGCTCAGAACTGTAATGCGCTCACCAAAGTTACTATACCAGAGAGCGTCACTAGAATTCACCAGAAATGTTTTGACTATGATAGTCCTTGTGTGCGTGAACATAACGGCGTCTTATACATAAACAATTGGGTAATTGGCGCAAAGATAGATAAAAATGAAGCTGTTTATGTCGTTGATGGCTGTGTAGGAATAGCAGATGCTGCATTTTTGGCAAATACTTCATTGGCTAGCATAAAGCTTCCTTCCAGTATTCGGTATGTTGGAGCCTTTTCTTTTGATGGATCGGGGATATGGAATAAGACTAAAGAAGGAGATGTAGTATATGCTGATAACTGGGCCGTTGGTATTCGCGAAGCGGATTTTTCGCCAAAAGCAATAATGCTAAAGAGAAATACCATTGGAATTGGAGACCTTGCGTTTGCCTGTAATAGAGACCTTTCTTTTGTAAACGGCCTTGAAAATGTACAGTTCATCGGAAGATCTGCCTTTAAAGGTTGTCCTCGTTTGTCACAAGGTATGTCGCTTGGAGGGAACAAATGAATATTTTGGATATCGCCAATGCCCCAGTTCAAGCTCTAGATTATATGGATCGACTTATCAACGATGGCCCCCCAAGTAAAATGTTCTTTGCTAATAATGTCAGCCTTCAGTATAATCCATTGCTTGTGGATCAAGTGAATGTGGATATTGTAAGTTTTTTTGATACTCCGCCTAAAAAATATGGGGATGAGCCAGAAATAATCTCAAAAACACTTGGTGAAAATGGACTTTTTATCCATCCAGATTTCCACGCGAGAGCAGGAGCAATATTGGGAGAGGATTGTTTCAAAATAAGCTGCGAAGGAGTTCCTACTTCTAGTAGCAGAACAATTAGACTTCCACAATTACAATGTTACATTAAACTTCATTATCCCGCCACTTTAGGGCGGGTGAGTAAAGCACTAAGCAGGCAGGATATACTTAATAGTATCGATGTAACAAACGCTTTATATCATGCAATAAGGCGAGGTGTGGTAAGCCCATTACTAGGCTTCTTCCCGGAAGTATCAGGAAGAGGCGCAACTATCGGAGACTCAGAGTTTACTTTTACTGTTCGAAAGAGCTGTGCCGAAGCCCAAAGAGCCGAATATATTAAATACATCGTCCCCGCTTTTTCACTATACGGTAAGGATTACAAAAACCCTCATGATCCAACGCTTTTAGCACAATTGATTTCAAATAGAATTGGAGTTGGTTGCGCTTATGTTGAAAAATTACTGATTCCAGTAGTTGATTGTTATTTATCGCTACTGTTTCTCGAGGGTCTACAGCACGAAATGCATTCGCAGAACTTTTTGTTGGGTTTTGATGGGAAATGGGAGCTGCAAGCAATCATCCTTAGAGATTTGGAATCCATTCAAAAAGATCTCACCATTCGGAGCGATAACCGCATAAAAGAACGAATTGAAAGCTACCCAAGTAGATGTTTGTGGCGCGGGCAAGAAAACTACGAAGTAAAGCATAGTTTTATGTATGACCATAAACTCTTTGAGTTCTTTATAAAGCCACTCGTTGAGAAAACAGAAAAGAACAATATTGAGAGGTGTACAGAAGTCTACCGGGAGATACAAGGATTTGTTCGGAACAAATACTCCGCACAGATTAATGAATATTTTCCAAAAGACGGCATGTGGTACAAATTCGATGACGTTATTGTGGCACAGGGTATAAAAAGGAGACTTTTCTTACAATGTCCACATCCTGCAATTAGATAGCATCCATTTATATTGTTTGTTTGTGCTGCTGCATGGACATATAATTATTCATAAAAGAGGTGAGACAAATGAAGAAGACTTGGAAGAAACCCACTGCGGTTAGAAAGACCAAGACTATGACCTGCTAAGAAGGCATCACAACAGTAAAGGAGGTGAAACAGATGAAGAAGACTTGGAAGAAGCCCACTGCGGTTCGGAAGACTAAAACCATGACCTGCTAAGCAACCACAAGGGATATGGTCGTTTTATCGGCCATATCCCTACCTAAAGGAAATGAAGACAATGAAAAATACTAACAAATGCGTATACTGTAACGGACTTGGGTATATAAAAAGTGACATATACTATGACAATTTAGATTATGATAATGAGCGCAACTATTCTCTTTGTCCTCAGTGCAATGGGACCGGGAGTATAACGCGCGATAAAGCTTTGGTTGCAACAAAGCATTTTAATGATGGAGCTTGCCCACATTCCGAATGAAAGCCTTTAAATATAGGGAGCTGAACAATGCAACTTTTTTTCCGAGAAGCAATTACAACGGACGCAGAAGCACTACTAGAGTATCTAAAAAAAGTCGGCTCAGAGAGCGAGTACCTATCTTTTGGTAAAGAAGGAATTGGACTAACCATTTCTGAGGAAGAAACTTTTTTATCTCGAATATCCAAAAGCGACCATAGTCGGATGTTTCTTGCTTTGGACAATAACACAATAGTTGGAAATGCATTTGTGAAGGGAAATGACAACCCTCGATTTGCACATAACCGATCTTTATCATTAACTGTTGTGAAAGCATATTGGGGTAATGGTATTGGCAGTTCGTTACTACATCAGATGATAGCATATTCGTTAGATACTGGGGCAGAGATTCTTTCTCTGCAGGTTAGGTCAGATAATTATAGAGCTATTTCGTTGTACAAAAAGTTTGGGTTTTCCCAATATGGATTTATTAGGCAGTTTTATAAAATTAATGATGTGTACTACGATATTGATCTCATGGAAAAACGATTATAGGGAAAAAATAATTCATTTGGGTGTTCTGCTGTAAGGACAGATATTAACCTGACGCCCCGACTGCTCAAGAAGTAAAAAAACAGCTGCCGCCATTCGGAATATATCCGAAGCCAGAGGTGGAAGTAACTTTTGCAAATTTTGCAAAAATACTTTGACCTCCGCTTGGCATGCCCATTTTTAGGCGAGGGTGTCCGATCTGTCTTTATGCTACCCGCTGACAATATTCAATTTCTTTGTAAGAATAAATTCCGGTTTCAGCAATGTTTGTAAAATTAATTTCCGGGTTGCGCAGCTAGCAATGATTTCCCGGAATTTAATCTTGCAAGGATTTTGCATACTCGGAAATAAGTTGTGCAAACCGGAAGTTACTTTTGCAATCCACCAGGGTTTATAAGATATAAACAAAATACTTTAGAAAAAGAATAAATCGCACACTTGTGCGATTTATTCGCTTATTCCGTTGAAATTGCGGCGCAAGTATGCTATAATAACTTAAATACTCTCCGGGAGGGGTTGCCGATGAAGATCAGCTACAAAAAGCTTTGGGTTTTACTGGCCGAAAAGGAAATGAGCAAGGCAGAGTTTCGGGATGCACTAGAGCTCTCAACCGGCACGATGACGAAGCTCAACAAAGGCGAGGAAGTGTCTCTTTCTACTCTCCTTCGCATCTGTGCTTATTTCAAGTGCAACATCGGCGATATTTGCGACGCCGTTTTGGCATAAAGAAAAATTATTAACCACGCACCATGAGGAGTTGCCTATGATTACCGTAATCAGCGATTACTTTGAGTCTGTATTGACGCCTCAACTGCGAAAGCTTCAAGTCTCTGAAGAATTCCAATCCAATATAAGATCTGTAGTAGAAAAGCAAATGACGTCGGCGATTTATAACTGGCAATACGATGACGTTCGTCGTATCTTTATGTTATTGACCGCAGAGGAAGCTCACTTTTATTATCCGGCGGCACCTGAAGAAGTAAAGGCATTCGTTGTTCTTACTATTAGAAATAGCCCGATAGAGTCGTTGCAGTCAGATGTGTATAGAATAACCGGACTGAGCCAAAAGATTTCGGAGCGCCAGTTGAAGGAAATCACATCCGAAGCCATTCAATTCTTCAAGAATTATCAAATCGAAGAACTATACGGTGACGGTGAACTTCCGGCCAGGGATGATTACTACGGACAGCTTTTAGACAAATATATCATTGCTACAAGAGCATTAGATCAGCTTGCTTCTTCTGATGAACAAGAATGCTCTTTCTCCTCTTACAGCAGAGCAGACGCAGATGATATTTTACATCCGTTCCTCTTACAAGAGGAGAGCATCTATCACGATGGGCATGCAGTTGTTGATGGTTATGATCAAACTGTTGATCAGACGCTGTTTAAGCAGCTTGATGGAATAGCCCGGGATAAAGCAGTTTTCTTTGCTGATTGCTTCAAGATGATTTCCAGAAATGCCGAGAAGCTGTTTGCCATCCTGGAGTATCTGCTTGCGCATGACGCAACTCTGCTTACTTCAAATTATCTGCTGATGCATACATACGTTGAAAAGCGAGTTCCTATTCTGAAAGCGGCATCGAGCAGAAATACCTCAGCAGAGATCCAGATGCATCTGGGCGACGATACTGGCCTATTGCCGCTTCATAAAAAAATGTTGTCTAATGTTCGTCTTTAATTATCGAACAAGGCCATTTCCGTTAATACAGGAGGAACAAGATGGATAATAAATTAATTCCTTATGGCAATAATAACATTATGGATTGCTTTAGAAAAACAGATGATATTCTAACTGATATGCGCGGAATCATTGATTCTGCAAGACAGAGCGCTTATCAAGCGGTCAACTATGCCCTCCTTCAGAGGAATTGGCTATTAGGCTATCGTATCGCAGAGGAAGAGCTGAAAGGCGATAACAGGGCAGAATACGGCGCGGAAATCATCAAAAGCTTGTCGAGAGAACTGACAGATACCTATGGCAAGGGATTTACGAAATCAAATTTGTACAGTTTTTACGCATTTTATAAAGCCTACCCGGAGATTTTCCAGACACCGTCTGGAAAATTCAGAATGCTATCATGGTCGCATTACACAGCATTGTTGCAGGTTAAAGACGCTGCCGCTCGAGAGTGGTATGAAAAAGAAGCTGCGGAGCAGACATGGAGCGTTCGGACGTTGCAGAGGAATATCAGCTCTCAGTATTATTACCGACTTTTGAAGTCTCAGGTGAAAAACCCGGTCAAAGCTGAGATGGAAAAACTAACTTCCCCGTATCAGGAAGATAAGCTGGAGTTCATAAAGAATCCCGTTATTGCGGAATTCCTAGGAATGGAGCAGGACAAATCGTTTACGGAGACAAAACTTGAAGCAAGTATTATCTCGAACCTTCAAAAATTTCTAATGGAGCTTGGGAAGGGCTATGCTTTTGTCGCGCGGCAACAGCATATTCACACCGAAAAAGAAGACTACTATATTGATCTCGTTTTCTATAACTACATTCTGAAATGCTTTGTCCTGATTGATTTGAAAACGAATAAGATTACGCATCAGGATGTTGGCCAGATGGATATGTACATTCGTATGTATGACGAGCTCAAACGCAGTGACGGCGATAATCCTACTATTGGCATCGTGCTTTGCGCTGACACTGACGAGGATATTGCCAAATACTCTGTGCTCCATGGTAATGAACAGTTGTTTGCGACGAAATATAAGCTGTATTTACCAACGGAAGAAGAACTGCGGGCGGAAATAGAGACTCAGAAAGCCATGTTCTATTTGCAGCAGGAAGGAGATCAAGATAAAGAAAATGGAAAAGCATAATCGAACCCTCTTAATACTGCAATATCTCTGGGAAACGACGGATATAGAGCACCCCGCAACCATAAAAGATATTATCGAGTATCTTTCTGCGAACGGCTATACTGCCACTCGTAAAACTGTCACGAACGACATAAACGATTTGATCTCTTTTGGCGTAGACATCGATTGTCAGCGGAGCACGCAGAACAGATACTTCCTTGATGTACGTGTGTTTGAGCTCGCAGAAGTGAAATTACTCGTTGATGCGGTTCAATCATCTCGGTTTATTACCACAAAGAAGAGCAAGCAGCTCATTGAAAAGCTTTCTACCTTCGTTGGTCCTCACCAAAGCGAAATCCTGCACCGACAGCTCTATGTTGATACAAGGGTAAAGGCAAACAACGAGGGCATCTACTACTTAGTCGATAATATCCACACAGCGATCCGTGAGAAAAAGAAAGTGTCATTCCAATATCAGGAGTACGCCCAGAACAAAGAAAAAGTTCTGAAACATGATGGATATACATATTACTTTTCTCCCTTCTCTCTCATATGGAATGACGACTGCTACTATGCCATTGGCTTTTCAGAAAAGCATGACAAGATCGCAAAATTCCGGGTGGATCGAATGGTAGGTCTCGCTATTACAGAACAAGCAGCGGAACGGAGATCGGCCGACTTCGATGTTTCTGATTACTTCTCGCAGGTGTTTTCCATGTATGATGGCAAGGAGCAGGAAGTAGTCTTAAAATGCGACAATGACCTAATGAAGCACATTATTGATCGCTTCGGGGAGAAGGTCTATACCGCACCAACGGATGATAAGCACTTCTGTGCGAAAGTAACGGTTTCCCTTAGTCAGACATTTTACGGTTGGGTATTCTCCTTCGGTGGAAAAATGAAGATCACTGGACCCAAAGAGGCCGTCGATGGGTTCAATGCTATCTTGGAAGAATTCCATTAAACCTGAAA
The DNA here is from genome assembly GCA_030523195.1 of Oscillospiraceae bacterium. GTDB lineage: Bacteria > Bacillota > Clostridia > Oscillospirales > Ruminococcaceae > Ruminococcus_C. The sequence goes on along the minus strand of JAUNJC010000038.1, from coordinate 5,562 downwards.
ACTTTTTTGCTTGAGGTGGGTTCTACGGAACCCACCTTCTTTTTGCGCTATTGACTCTGAAAAAATGGTGAGTATAATAATAACCGTAACAACTGTTACCGATAGATCAAGGGGGGGGCTTGCGTATGAGAACCAAGAGCATGGAGTTGAAAAGGCAAATCTACGACTATGTAAATGAGTGGAAACGCGAAAACGGTCATTCTCCCACTCTCAGTGTACTTGCCAATTACTTCAAGGTCAGCCGCACGACTATCTATCGCTACCTCGTTGAGATGACCTCCGAAAACATGGGACTTATCTATGACGGGAAGTCGATTGAAACACGCGAGCTGAATGCTGAGAACATGTGCTTGTCTCCTGCATTGGTTGTCGGAAGCATTCCCTGTGGCGAAGCTCAGGAGGAAGAGGAGTATGTCGAGGAATATGTGAATCTCCCTGCCTCGCTTTTCGGTAAGGGCGAGTTCTATATTCTCCGAGCCTCTGGTGATTCGATGGAAGACGCCGGTATAGCCGAGGGAGATATGGTCGTCATACGACGACAGGAAACCGCTGATGTTGGAGATATTGTCGTCGCTCTTGACGAAGATGGCAGGAATACGCTAAAGCGATTCGGCGGCTTCGACGAGAAGCACAGAGCCATACTGGAATACATGAACGAGGCAGTCTATCCGGACAAGATCATAACCGTTAAGTACCTCACCGTGCAGGGAGTAGCAAATCATGTTATCAAGCAGCTTTAATTTTGAAGGAATTTCGCCGGAACCATACCGTGCGCACAATAAAATATATCAACCACGCCGAGTCCGCGAGGATTTTTCCCTTCCTTGAGGTCGGTCAGAAGGAGCGAAGTCAATGCTGGAGGATTGGACGATTTACTCCTGGTATTGCCCAAACTGCAAGGAAGAAGTAGCGGGGCTGAAAAACAATAAAAACCAGATCAGAGTAAGATGCAACAAGTGCGGGGCTGAAATGATCCGTACAATTGAAAGCCGGAGGCACGATATAATCGACATATACGCGCCAAAAGGAGTTGAACACAACGAATTAGAACTAAGGAGGAATTAACTTATGACCATAACAGAACGCTTCGTCAAGGAACGCAATGATGCGCTTTTCAGCCTCGACCGTGAGAAGATTGAGGCATATATGCTCAAATATGGAGAACCTGCTATCACCGATATGCCAGATGAGGTTTTCTGGGCTGCCGTTTATAAAGCAATCTGTGGCATCAACGGGGCTCCAAAAGAGATCACCTTGAAAGCGCAGAACTGGCTTGTGGAAAACGGATATAGAATCCCCGCTTAAAACAACTCTACTAAAACTGAATCAACGGCATCACGACGGAAAGGCTGAGATGAAACAGGCTGCATAAGTCCTTCTCCAGGTCACTTGACCGTGTGGCAGAAATGCCCGAACATAACCGGTAGTTATTCCAGACATACGTGAGAGGCCGCCGGCAAGGCAAGACACTATAGCTCTATCTATAGGTCTACCTTGTCGGTGGCCTTTTTTCTTTTTCTCACCGACAAACAAAAATACATATTCGCAGCCTGAAGTACAAGGGCCAAGGATACAAATACGCTGATTTCAAATTGTTTTGAAAAAGCAGTATAGGTACCCTTAGATTTCTGCGCTCTTTTTCAGGTAGGCAGCATCGGGAGTCCTTTTCGCCAGCGTAGTTGTGTCCTTTGGGCCGCAGCAGGCGGAAAGGACTTTTTATGCGCTCATATTGGCTTTGTTACATAGCTGAATACCCGTGATCTCCGAATTTTTGATTTCGACCAAATTCAAAAATTCAAAGGAGATTACAAAATGGGAATCAATTTCGCATACGCAAGAAAAAAGTTTTCAGAGGATCAGCAGAAACTTCGGAAAGAGTATGAGGCTGCGGGGATGATGCCAGAACAGATTCTTGCCCTGTACGAGTACGATCTTCACCAATTCAATAGGGATATTGCTTTCTATCGTCATACCCAAAGGCTGAATGTCTTTGAAGAGCCAGATATGGAAGAAGAAAGCCAAAATCAATTGTTGAGTAAGTTTTCTGAGCAGTTGAGTGTTTGCCAGGAGCCTTCAATGGATGACGACCTTTGGTGGCTTGACGAGATTGAAGACGAGGAGCTGATTGAACGCTTACTGTTGCTTACTGCGGAAGAATTAGAGCTTATCAGCAAGCTGGCATTTGGCGATTACAGCCAACAGGAAATTGCAGAGGAAGCTGACAAAACCCAGGCAGCTATTTCTCAGAAACTAAAGACGATTAGAAAAAAACTCAGAAAATCAGAGTGAGCCTTATATTTTTGGCGTTCTCGTGATCTACCACTTGAGGAGGTACTTCTCCTACAACAAGAAAGCGAGGACAAAGACTTGATAAAGACAGCAAAAGAAATGGAGTTGTGCCTTTGCCGGGCATGTGCAAGTGCATTCTACAACATTCCATCATATAGGATTGTGCGCAAAGACCCTTACCAAACGGAAAAAGAGGCTTGCACTTACTGCGGCACCCGATTAGGTTATGACTTCCTGGTTTCCACGAAAGCAAATGTGCAAAAGGGCGTCAGACACCGAATTCGCACATTGGAAAGTGAGGCTGAAAATGAATAGCATATTGTTTGTAAAGCCGTTCTTTTCAGCCTCAGATGCGGTGTGTTACCGAAGCGAGGTGGAGATATGCGGAACTTAATCTCCAGAAAAGACGCTGCTCAAATCTTAGGAATCAGCGTGAAAACGCTGGATCAGGCAAGGCTCAACGGTCTTATAGCTTACGTGCAATTCGTGGAGAACGGATGCGTCTACTTTACCGAAACCGCTCTTGAAGAATACATCGCTAAATGCACCCGAAGAGCAAAACCCAGTGAGCCGTCGCGTCCCACGTATAGAAAACGCCGGGATAGTTGAGGAAAAGGAGGATGATACAGAATGGCAAGAAAAAAGCCAATTCTTCCAGACTACGGAACGGTCCAGATAAAGGGCAAGACCTATTTTCGGACTCGGGTCAGTGATGACGAAGGCAACAGAATCTCTTTGTATGCAGAATCACGCGAAGAACTCTTCGACAAGGTCACAGAAGTTGAAAAACTGATCGAGAATAAGACCTTTCGGAGAAGCACTCCTACTGTGAGAGAATACTGCGAAAAGTGGCTTCTCATGAAGTCCGCAAATGTGCGAGAGACTACTATGATCGACTACCGATCCAAGGTTAAAAATCACATTATAGAGCCTCTCGGGGATATGAAGATGGGCGATGTAACAGCAGATGACATCCGAATGGCAATCATCCCGGCGTCGAAACTATCTGCCTCTATTTTTAAGTCGGTCAATGTTCTTTATAAGTGCATTTTTCATTCTGCCTTCGAGAGCAAGGTGATTGATAAGGACCCAACCATATATCTCTCCTCTGAGGGCGGTGGTGTTCCTCAAAAGGAAAGAATACCACTGACAGACGATCAGGCCGAAGCGTTGCTCCAAGCAACCAAGGGTCTTCCTCCTTATCTGTTTGTCATGCTGGGGTTGTACGCTGGTCTACGGAGAGAAGAAATACTTGCGTTGAAGTGGGACTCGGTATATCTGGATTTAGAGGCTCCTTATCTGACGGTTCGCAGGGCATGGCATACCGAAAACAACCAACCTGTCATTTTATCCGAGCTGAAGACAAACGCAGCCAAGCGAAATATACCGCTCCCTCAGAGGCTCCATGAAGCTTTAAAAGAGGCAAAAGCGTCTTCGACATCTGAGTTTGTCTTTGCAAACAAGGATGGACAGCCTCTTTCCTACACACAGTTTAAGCGGCTCTGGACCTATATCACCACACGCACGGCCAAACCCCGTCCTGCCAAGAAATTCGTGGGTGGGAAATATGTGAAGTACACGTTGTACCCGAAGCTTGGAGAAAAGGCAAGGAACAACGGCAAGGTGGTTTACAGCCTGGATTTTGAGGTCACACCGCATCAGTTGAGACACACATATATCACCAATTTGATTTACTCGGGCGTAGACCCGAAGACGGTTCAATACCTTGCTGGCCACGAAAACAGCAAGATCACGATGGACATCTATGCAAAGGCCAAATACAACCGCCCAAAAGATGTCGCGCCTATGCTGGAGCACGTCTTCAATCAATGGAATGAAACAACCACAAAATAATGAATGGGGATGGGGCCGTGGTTGACCCCATCCCCTTATCAAAGGAGAATCATCATGGCAAAGAAAAAAGTAATCCCTGAATACAGCAAAATCAAGAAAAATGGATCGGAGTATTACCGAACCAGAATACTTGACGCAGATGGAAAGCAGGTCGATATCTACGGCAAGACCTGTGAGGAAGTATATGATAAAGCCCAGGCTGCATCCAAAGCCATTGCAGAGGCAGTATTCAGAAAGAATAATCCAACGGTTCGCGAATACTGCGAAAAGTGGTTGAAGATGAAATCTGCGACTGTCCGTCCCAATACGCTGGAAGGTTATCGAAAAGCGATGGAGAAGCACATCATTGAGCCCATTGGCGATAGGTATATTGATGAGATCACATCGGACGACCTGAAACTGCTCATGGTGCCGGTTTCAAAGAAGTCTAAAGGTCTATATGGAACAGTAAACATGCTCCTGAAGTGCATTTTTTATTCCGCAGTCGAAAGCGATGTAATTAGAGATAATCCTGCAGCTTGTATCAATCCCAGAGGTGGGAAAGCGAAAAAAGAGAAAGTTGCACTCACAGACAAACAGATTGCAACTCTCTTAGAGACGATAAAAGATCTTCCTCCTTATATCTTCGTTATGCTTGGGTTGTATGCGGGCTTGAGAAGAGAGGAAATCTTGGGGCTAAAATGGGATTGTGTCCACCTCGACGAAATACCACCGTACATCTCGGTTCGAAGAGCATGGCGTTCCGTTAAGAATCGTCCAGAAGTAACCTCGCTTCTGAAAACACCAGCGGCGAACAGAGATATTCCGATCCCACAGATCCTTGTAGACTGCTTGAAAGAGGCCAAACAACATTCGACTTCTGACTATGTGATTTCAGACTCCAATGGTGAGGCTTTATCGTATTCCCAATTTAGCCGAATCTGGCACTACATTACGGTTCGGACCGCAAAAGAGAGAACCATCTACCGCTATATCAACGGAGAGAAAATCCATCATACAATCACGCCTCAACTTGGGGAGCGGTGCCGGACTGATAAGAGCATCTACTACACTTTGGACTTTGATGTTACGCCTCACCTTCTCAGACACACCTATATCACGAACCTGATCCATGAAGGTGTTGATCCCAAGACGGTACAGTATCTCGCAGGCCATGAGAACAGCAAGGTGACGATGGACATCTACGCAAAGGTTAAGTATAATAAGCCGTGGGAGCTGGCTACGGTAATAAACGCCGCCTTCCAAACGTCGTAAGACATAGGGCTGAAATCGGAAAAATTGATGGGTTAACTCATAGGGGAAAACGGCGAGTCGGTGCTTGAAAATCCTTGAAAATACAGGGGAAAAGGCAAAAATATTGCTTGAGTACGGCTTGAAGGCCGCCCGCCGCGCGCCGCAGTTCAGCAAGCGTTAAAATAC
>JAUNJC010000184.1 GCA_030523195.1 Oscillospiraceae bacterium | reverse complement strand
ATGATGACGCCTTCCTCGCTTCAGTTTTACTTGCTTTTCGTGCGTAAACCCTGGTTAATAGATATCTTCAAAGGAATAAATTGTAGAGGGATCAAATGCACATTAAAATTGTCTATATTCCACAGGAACAAATTAGTTGAGAGGTTAATTCTCGAATGGCAATTGGCTTTTCTGCTGCCTGATAATACTGCTGCATGACGTTGCGGACACCGTGGGCAACACGTAGGATACCAGTATAGGATTGCATACTGTTTTGCAACATGGCAGCGGTTAGCTGTATTTGTATCATTTCAGATTGTAATAAGTGTTCTTGATAGCATTTTTGCAAGGAAATCGTGTCGCAATCTGGAAAGTGTTCGCCGAACAAACTGCCTTGTATAATATAGGCTTGTTTTCGTTCCGGTAAAAGCAACTGTACTGGTAGTGTATCTGCTTGCAGAGGATGGGTGCAGAGAATGCTGTGCCAACCCTTTCGGACGGCTTCGAGTGAAAGTTGTTCCAGTAGGCTGCTGCCAGCAGTATACCAAGGGTCAAGCAGAACCGTTGTATTCCAGTCTACAGGCAAGGGCTGCATGAGAACGCCTTCTGGTGTACAGCCTTGCAGTTGCCGTACTTGTAGGGTTCCAGTTTTATGAGCGTGTTCTGGTAGGTTGAAAGAGGGGAGAATATCAGAACGAACGGCCGTTTCTGTGAGCATACAAAAATGAGAGAATGTCTGTTCTGCGGCAGTTTGCAGCAAAATCGCTTGTTCGTTGTTTTCTTGCAATTCTGCAAAACTATAACGAATCGCTTCCGCATGTGTCCGCAGAACTGTACGATCGTAGCAACTGTGCAGGGGAATATGACGGGTATCCAGTTCGGGACAGCCTAGCCGAGGGAGCAGGTTGAGCAAATCAGCATCTAGAAACACTCGTTTTTGAATGGGAAAATATAGGCAGCAGAGCGATTGTGCATAGTAAAATTGTTGTTGTTCTGTTTTTGCTTGTGCGGTTGCAACTGCTTGCAGCAGCTGCTCTTTCAGGGCAGCCGTACCGCCGTGTAATAGGAAAAAGGAAGCCTCTGTTTCGGAAAGGCGAAGCGGCATCGTATCATCGAAAAAAAAAGAAAGCGGCTGCATGAAATAACTCCCCTCATAGTGTGATTGTTGTTATTTTATGCAAAGCCGCTTTCAAAAGTGTTTGTCTATTTGGTTTTTTGCTCTTTCTTTTTACAGAATTGCTGCGATTGCAAGTACTAAGTCAGCCACTCGTTTTGCAGCAATTTTTTCAAACTGGTCGAAGGACATAGCCCCTTCATCATCTGCATTGTCAGAGATGCAGCGAATGCTGACGAATGGGACTTGATTTAGATAGGCACAGTGTCCCACGGCAGAACTTTCCATATCTACTGCCATGGGGTGCAGACGTTCCTGAATGGACTGCTTGACTGTGTTGTCAGAGATAAAGGCTTCTCCGGAGACAATGCGTCCAAAGTGGTGCTGCATACCGAGTTGATCACAGGTTTCCGCAGCTGTTTGCATTAGTGTTTTGTCGGCTGGATAAATGCCGCAGTATGGTGGATAATCCTGTAGGAAGTGCAGGTCGAGATCATGGGGTAAAACAGAATCAGAAATGACGATATCACAAACTTTTACATCTGCATGCATGCCACCGGCAATGCCGGCATTGATGACGGCATCTGGTTGAAAAGTATCTATCATTGCTTGTGTGCAGACCGCAGCATTGACCTTTGCAATGCCGCTGCAAACGTGAATGACTTGCGTACCGTTTTCGAGCGTGTTGATATAGTAGTCAAACCCGGCTTTTTTGACAATTTGGGATTGGGGGAGTGCCGCCCGAATGTCTGCTAATTCCGAGGGCATGGCTCCAATAATTGCAATTTTTTTGTTCATAGGGAATCGTTCCTTTCGTTGAAATCCAATATAGTATAGCATATTTATAGGAAAATTGCAAGAATAGTTGTGGTACAACAGCATGAAAATGAAATTGGATATATATTTAGAATATATTGAGGGATTATGATTTGGAGTGTATTTTATGTGGTGGAAGATTTATGAATCCCTGAATTTATTCGGTGGAACTTTAAATTTTATTGGAGATGATCTTGAAGATATGATAGAAATTCGCTATCCGGATGATATGCTGATTGATGTCGGGAAATATGATGATATCTATTGTATCATAGTTGTTTTGTTAGATGATCAAGATGGATGGCAACATTTATTACTGGAATTACCTGTGGCGGATAAAAAAGATCTGTATCGTCAATACAAGAGACAATTATAAGATTTTGTAGTTGTTAAATACAGATGCTGTTTTATAATTCATATTCTATTTCATTGAAAAAAGCCGTTCTGTTTGGAGACAGAACGGCTTTTTGGTTTGCGAAAAACAGTTATTTTTTTGCGGGATACGGCTGCTTTTCGTCGGTGATTCCAACCAGATAATCTAGGCTGACATGATAAAAAAGGGCTAATTTGACGGCAAGATGCAGCGGCAGTTCTCGTTCCATGCGTTCGTATTTGGAGTAGAGAGACTGATCGCACATCAGATAAGCAGAGATCTGTTTTTGCGTCAAATCATGATCTTCCCGCAGATCACGGATTCGTAATTGCATAGCATCACCCTTTTTTATTATATAATAGTACAAATAGTCCTACTGTGATAATGGACAAATAGTCCTATTCTATACTAGGAAATTTTGTGAAATCTGCGAATTGAAAAATAGGACTATTTGTCCTATAATAGAAAAAGAAAGAAAAAAGCAGCGTTTTTCAGAAAGAATAGGCAAAGAGATGGGGTGAATTAAAA
>JAUNJC010000037.1 GCA_030523195.1 Oscillospiraceae bacterium | reverse complement strand
CCACATTTTTCTCTTATTGACTATTGGTTTTATTTTTTCATGCGTATGCCCTGGTTACATACTATTTAGTATACTCGAAAGCAAAGCCCTTCTTTTAGTCGGTTTGCAGTCTTTTCCAGCAGCAGCAGCACAATTCCATACATCAGCACGGCACCACCGACACTGCTCAGCAGCATAACAGGCAGTGGAAGCGTTTGTGTCAGATTTCGGCAGAGCCAAGCGGTGACAAGACTCATGGCAGAAGCATATCCCAGTGGAAGCAGCGGTTTTAGCCAGTGAAGTGGCTGCCCCAGAATGCGTTGCAGTCCATGCAATGTCATGCCGAATAACAATGCATAGCAGAGGCTGGTTGCCATACCAGCACCAACGAGCGAACAAGAGGGAATTTGAAGAAAAATGATATTTCCAATCAATTTCACTGCTACGCATGGCAGCATATATTTCACTGGTAAATCTGCTCGCCCAATGCCTTGTAGAATACTGAACAGCGGCATCGTCAGACAGAGAAAGAACATTCCTGGCAGCAATGCCTGCAAGGATTCTGCTGCAATTGCACAGGCTGTTTCCTGTCCGCTGTAAAGCAATTGCATAACGGGTTCAGCTAGGAGAAATAGACCGCCCGTAGACGGTAATGCCAACAGTGTTGTGATAAATAAAACGGATTGCAGCTGTTTTATGACTGCATTTGTTTGTTGTTTTGCCCAAGCCTGTGCAGCACAGGGCAGCACTGATTTTCCAAACATATTGGTGACAGATGGCACCAAATTGAAAACCGTTAAAGCCATGCCGGAAAATGTTCCGTAGATGAAAGCCGGAAAAGTGGTATCTGCTGCGATTTCTCCAAATTTTTTTAGCAGAGCATCCAGTTTTGTCTGTTGCAGTCTGTCAAAGTAATGCATCATTGTACACAGATCAATCAGTGAGGTGAGGTTTGTGACAAAAGAACCAAGTGCCACAGGCAGCATGACCCGAAACAGTTCTCGAATGAGGGTGCCTGTGCGGAGTGGAACGGTTTGTTTTGTGTTTTTAGGAAGACCATCCCCTAAAAAATTGCGGATCAAACAATAAAGTCCGCCGCAGAGTGTGGAGAGCGTGACCCCCAGTACGGCTGCCGCTGCGGCAATCGGCAAAATTGGCGTGCCTGCTGGAAAAAAGGCGAGAATTTGTGATTCATGTGTAAAGACATAGTGACTGAGCAGCAGACCACAGACAACTTTTGCAATGGATTCTACTGCCTGAGAAACTGCTGTGGGATACATATTGCAAAGGCCTTCATAGTATCCACGTTCTACTGCTGTCAGACAACCAAAAAAAGCAGCTGGTGCCATCATCTGCACTGCATAAACTGCCAGCGGGTCAGCCGCTGTATAGTGTGCGAAAGGCTCTGCCAATAGCCAAATGCCGATACTGAGCAGTAATCCAATACAAAAAAACATCCATCGTGCCGTGCGGCGGATCTTTCGGACATTGTGATATCGGCATGCACCATGTTCCCTTGCAACAAGAGAGGCAACAGCAGTCGAGAGCCCTGTGATAGAGAGGGCATAGACTGGCAAAAATAATCCATAAGCACAGCCAAAATAGCCCATGCCAACACCGCCAAGCTGATAGGTGAGAGGAATTTTAAAGAGTGCCCCCAGCCCCTTCGTCAGAATAGCAGAGACCAGTAGAATCACTGAACCTTTTAGAAAATTTTGTGTTTTCAAAATATGCTCCTTTTATCCTAAAATTATACGTGTGTTTCTTTGCTTTCCCAATTTTGTGTTATTGGTTGTGAAATTTGAGAAAGGAATTTTTTACCACTCTATAAAATTTGTGAGTCTGCTTAAAAATTATGTTGCAGAATCGGAAAATATGTGCTATAATAATAAAACAGCAGAAATTGCACACCTTGTGCAGTGAACTGCATTTGATTTTCTTGAGGAGAAAGGATGACTTTCTATGCAATTTCAATTCTCAGATCATGTAGTAAAACTACAGCCTTCTGCGATTCGGGAAATTTTAAAATTCACTAGTATGCCGGGCGTAATTTCTTTTGCTGCCGGAAATCCGGCACCGGAAGCGTTTCCAACGGAACTGGTTGCGTCACTTTCAGCTAAACTTTTACGAGAAAATCCAGTGCTTGCAATGCAGTATAGCATTACAGAGGGCTATCCGGAACTGCGAGAACAGTTGAAGCAGTGGATGACGGAAAAACATTGTTTTTCTTCAGAATTGGATGATTTGATTATCACTTCTGGTGCACAGCAGGCAAATGAACTTTCCTGCAAGGTATTGCTGAATGCTGGAGATACGCTGATTTGCGAAGCACCTAGCTTTATTGGTTCTCTGAATGCCTTCCGTTCTTATGGTGTCAATCTGGCATCGGTTCCGTTAGAAGAGGATGGAATGGACTTGGCAGCATTGGAACATACACTGCAAACAGTACCCAATTGTAAGTTGATTTATGTTATTCCTAACTTCCAGAATCCGACTGGTCGGGTCATGTCATTGGAAAAGCGAAAAGGATTGTATGCACTGGCATGTCAGTATGATGTAGCAATTTTGGAAGATGACCCTTATGGGGAACTGCGGATTGCGGGAGAACCTTTACCCAGCATCAAGAGCATGGATACAGAGGGAAGAGTTTTGTACTCCGGTACTTTTTCTAAAATTTTGGCACCTGGTTTCCGGGTTGGTTATCTCAGTGCACCAAAGGAATTGATTCAAAAAGTGATTGTCTGCAAACAGGTTTCTGATGTGCATACCAATATCTGGGCACAGGTAATTTGTTCAGCGTTTTTGAAGCAGGTGGATATGCAGGAACACCTGGAGGGATTGCGGAAGGTTTATCGGCATAAATGCACTTTGATGGCAGATACGATGGAAGCTTGCTTCTCAAAGCAGGTGACATGGAAAAAGCCAGAGGGCGGTCTATTTATTTGGTGTACTTTGCCATCTGATTGTGACATGCCAGCATTCTGCAAGAAAGCAGTAGAAGAATATAAGATTGCGGTGGTGCCGGGCAATGCATTTTTAGTCAATGAGGCAGAACCAACCACTTCTTTCCGTTTGAATTTCTCTACACCAACGGACGAACAAATTGTTACTGGCACTACCATTCTTGGCCGGATGACAAAGAAAATGTTCGCATAAAAACTTAAAATTTAACGTTTATGACGTATTTCAGAAAGGAATTTTGAACAATGGCAACAGGAAATCACTCTCCGCTTGACCGCTATATGGTCACAGAAAAATATATTGTAACAAGAGGAACGGCATTACATTTTCCACCGAAGATTTTTGGAAAGCTGGTACAGAATAAGGATACCATCTACGGCGTAGTAGTCGATATGCCGATGAGTCCGACCCTGCTTTGTACATTGGTGATGTACATCAACGGTGCTGCAAACCTGTATTTCAATAATGGTTCAGAGTATATCGGTGCAGCACAGCGGTATCAGACAGTTGCACAGCCTGCACGGATTGCGGTTGCAAATGCACCAAGAATTTTGGAGGAAGCTACTAAGACGAGGGCAACCGACTTGCCGAATGCACAGCATCACTTTATTTACTTGATTACCAAAAACGGTATTTATAAGAAAGATTTGCTGCTTGCAAATTTGCCAAAAGAATCTAAGGAATTGCAGACGTTCTTCTATTTGTATCAGCAGGTAATGGGAGCTCTACGGAATGCACAGGTGAAGGATCGTTCACAGGCTGGTAAATAAGGCTAAATAAGGCAATCTGCAATTTGAGAAAAAGGGAGAAAAAGAAAAATGGAAGATGTACAAAAGAAGTTGATTTTCAGCGGTATTCAGCCGACTGGTACATTTACACTGGGCAATTACATTGGAGCCATTCGGAACTGGGGACCGTTACAGGACGAATATCGCTGTGTTTACAGCGTGGTAGATATGCATGCCATTACTGTCCGGCAGGATCCAGCAAAGCTGCGGCAAAATACATTACAGGCATATGCGTTGCTGCTGGCGTGTGGGATTGATCTGGAAAAATCAATTCTGTTCATCCAGAGTCATGTGAAAACGCATGCAGAACTGAGTTGGGTATTGGGCTGTAATACTCAATTTGGAGAACTGTCCCGTATGACGCAGTTTAAGGATAAGAGTGCAAAACATGCAGACGATGTTAATTCTGGTTTGTTTACCTATCCGGTTCTGATGGCAGCCGATATTCTGGCTTATAATGCCGATTTGGTGCCGGTTGGTGTGGATCAGAAGCAGCATCTGGAGTTGGCACGGAATATTGCACAGCGGTTTAATCAGCGGTATGGCGAGTTCTTCACGCTGCCAGAGCCATATATTCCGCCGGTTGGTGCAAAAGTTATGTCTTTGCAAGATCCGATCAAGAAAATGTCGAAGTCAGATGAAAATCCAAATGCTTGTATTTTGATTCTGGACGACAGAGACACCATCATCCGGAAGTTTAAACGGGCTGTGACAGACAGCGATACTGTAGTACGCTATGCAGATGGCAAGGACGGCATCAATAATTTGATGACGATTTATTCCAGCTTGACGGGCAAGAATTATGCAGCAATTGAACAGGAATTTGACGGCAAGGGCTATGGTGATTTCAAACTGGCAGTCGGGGAAACGGTAGCAGATCATTTGCAGCCGATTCAGCAAGAATTTAAGAGATTGTTTGCAGATAAGGCATATCTGAAGGCGTGTTATACAGACGGTGCAGCAAAGGCACTGGCGTATTCTCAGCGAATTGTCAGCAAGGTTTATCATAAGGTTGGCTTTGTAGACGCACGATAAGAAAAAGTGTGACGGATTTCATAACAGCAAAAAATAATGATTTTCCTGTCTGCTGTAACAGAACGGATAAAGGAGGAAGAAGGATGAGCGATTATGTTCAGATACTTTCTGATGAAAATGGAATACAGGTTTGTTTTGATATTGAACAAGAAAAGGTCATGGCAATCGGCGAAGAGATGAATGCCATTCAGGAAGAAGCCTATATGAATGGTGAAAACTGGGACATTTTTTTGCAGTATTACCTTGCAGGACATGCACCAGAAGTATTGGTGGGCATGGAAGCTGATCCGGAAGCTGGTATGTATGCGGCTTATTATGATTCCAAACCAGAAAGTGAAGCCAAGGCAAAGAAACTGGCAGCGGTCATCACTTCTTTGATAGAACATCCGGAGGAAATTTACCGCATCCTACAGGAGGCAGGAGACGAGATCAAGTGGGATGAATGCTTGCGATAATCGGGATTATACACACAAACAGGACAGTACGGCAGACGTTCTGTCCTGTTCTGTTCAGATAATCGAAAGGAAGTGGGTTGGAATGCGCGTGATTATGACAGAACGATTTGTATTGCGTCCGTTTCGGGCAGAAGATGTAACGGCAATGTATCGGAACTGGTGTTGTGATGAACGAGTGGCGAGATATTGCAAATGGTGTCCACATGAAAGCATTGCGGTGACGAAAGAATTGTTGCACAAGTATCTTACTGAAGCAGATGATGGCTTTGAATATCGTTGGGCAATTACAAAAAAGGAAGCAGACGAACCGATTGGATGTATTGATGTAGTTGGGTTTGGAGCAGACGGACGCACACCGGAAATTGGTTATGTACTTTCCCATGCAGAATGGGGAAAAGGTTGTATGACTGAGGTCTTGCAAGCGGTGATAACCTATCTGTTTTCGTGCGGTTATTCGGAAATCATCGCACGGCATCATGTAGAAAATTTGGCTTCTGGACGGGTAATGGAAAAGTGCGGGATGCATATGACAGGCTATACAAAAATACAGGAAAAATTCGGTTCTGATCAGTTGTGTGATGTGAAATGCTATGCCATTTCCACACCGCAGCAGACAATCAAAACGGAGGAATAGAAAATGGTAACGTATCCGCAGAAAGAAAAATATGACATCAACGACCTCATTGAGGTGATTCGGCTCTTACGGCAGCCAGATGGCTGTCCGTGGGACAAGGAGCAAACGCATGAATCAATTCGTATGAATTTTATTGAAGAAGTTTACGAAGTGATTGAGGCAATTGACAAACAAGATACTGCCTTAATGCGGGAGGAACTTGGCGATGTACTGATGCAGGTGGTATTCCATGCACAGATGGAACGAGAGCAGGGACACTTTACCTTTGAAGATGTCTGCGATGAAGTCTGCCGCAAGTTGATCATTCGGCATCCGCATGTGTTCAGCAATGTGCAGGTGAACGATACAGGAGATGTTCTGAACAATTGGGAACAGATTAAACAGCAGACAAAAGGACAGACAACCTATACAGAAACGCTGGAGAGTGTTGCGGTTTCCCTGCCGGCATTGATGCGGGCGCAGAAGGTTGGAAAGCGTGCAGCAAAATCAGGATTTGATTTTACTGGGATAGAAGATAGCTTTGCAAAACTGCAATCAGAAGTAACAGAATTGCAAGAGGCGATTTCATCGGAGAATAAAGAAGCTGCCGCAGAAGAACTGGGAGATCTGCTGTTCAGCTGTACCAATGTGGCAAGGGTACTGGGTGTGGATGCGGAAGAAGTGCTGACCGCAGCAACGGAAAAATTTATTCGTCGGTTTGCAAAGGTGGAACAGGCGACACAGGCAGCAGGAAAAAATATGAAAGATTGTTCCTTGGAGGAACTGGAGTCCGATTGGCAGCAAGCAAAGGAGGCGTGAAGATGCGATTGGATAAATATTTGAAAGTATCCCGTTTGATTAAGCGGCGTACTGTTGCCAATGAAGCATGCGATGCGGAAAAGGTACTGGTCAATGGAAAAGTTGCCCGTGCTTCTTACGATGTGAAAGCAGGGGACATCATTGAAATCAACATGGGACAGAAAGCACTGAAGGTAAAAGTAGAGCAGGTGCTGGAACATGTGTTGAAAGAAGATGCTGCCGGAATGTATACGGTGGTGGAATAGAAGCAGGATATTTTTCAGCAGGAGCGTGCAGAATATGCCGTTCCTGCTTTTTATTTTTTGCTATGCATGTTTTTACAAAAAATTTTTGAGTGATGTGACAATTCGTCTGGTTATTTGTAATTATAGAAAGAGGAAGCCTTGCTGCATAAGAAAAAAGGGGGCAATATCAAAAAACGGGGAATCAGAAAAGAAAGGATTTTCGTATGAAAAAAATTTTTACAGCGTGGTTAGCAGCTTGCTGCATGATGAGTCTCTGTGCTTGTCAAAGTGCAGATATGAGGCAAGTACCAGAAGGGACTTCTGTGACAGAAGAACAGAAACAAGCAAAAGCAACCGCAGGCAAACTTCAAAATAAGATGTCGGAACAGGAGCGAAACCGTATTTCTGTTGGTAAGCTTAGCCTATTGGGAGAAACGGAAGCCAGTATCACGAATGATGAACCAATCGTAGAAATTGAGTGGATGGATTATGATGACCTGTATGCACTTTTTACAGAACAAAAGGAAACAGGCGTTCTCTCAGAAGAAGCCTATCAAGAAATTCTCCAATCTCTCCAACCAGATACGATGATAGCAAATAACATTAAGGTAGATGGCAGATATTATCTTGGTTTTGCACCGCCGTATCAATATAAGGGCGGTGAAGTTTCTGGTACTGCTGTTATAACGGAAGGAGATTGTATGCAGCAAGATAGTGGTGATGTTTCCAATATCGCTGGAACGGATCGGGAAGAAGTGACGTTTTCCTGTGCAGATTTTGCAGAATTTTCAAACTGGTATCGAGATTATTGCAATCAGAGAGTAATCAGTGGTACGATGTCACAGGAAGAAGCGGATCAGGAATATGCGGATATGCTGACAGTTTGGAAGAATGTGATGGATGGCACCGACCAATTTCCACAATCAGAAAATTTCAAAAGCAATTGGGAATTTGATGCAGAAGAGATGTTGAAAATTAGGGATTCTGTCAGTGAGATTTCCATTTATGATGAGGAATTGGACACGACCTTTCTCATTCATGTAACCCTTCCACCTGATTTCGATGCGTCCCAAACCTATCCCATGTTTGTTATGACCGACGGGGTGTGGCGGTTCGGTGACCACCCTGCACTTTGGAATAGGATGAAAAACGAGGAAGTAGAAGATGTCATTCTTGTGAGCATTGGGTACGATTTTGAATTAGACGGAACCGATAATGCCGTAAGAGCAGTTTATTTTTGTGAGAAAAAAGACTTGTTCTTGGATTTTATTACAGACAATTTAATGCCATATTTGAGTGAATGCTATTCGATTGATTTTTCTCAATCTGGTTTGTATGGACATTCTCTTGGCGGTGTGTTTACACATTATGCAGTATGTAACTCTGATTTGTTTGAAAATCAGCCGTTTCAGTATTATATCATTGGCAGTCCTGCTTTCTGGTCGCCGTATTTCCTGCCGAATGAGGATACCCCGCCTGCCTATCAATCAGAGTATGGTTATTTTGATCGAAATGATACGTTCAACAAAACGCTTTATGTGTGCGGTGGAGAACAGGAAGATGCTGACTATGAAGAATATTATGGTGAGAATGACTCTACATTGGAGGGCATATCCCATTTGATGCAACGCTTAGAAGAACACAGTGTGACAACAGCGGAATGTGAGATTTATGATGGTTCAAACCACTATGCGTATATTCCAGATATGTTTCAGGAATTTTTTCTAAAATTTTATGGAAAATCGTAAAATTGAAAAAGCATTTTATACTAAACTTTATTGTAAATGTATGCCAGACAGTATATAAGTATGAACGAAAAAGCGTCCGCTCCGATCATTGGGAGTGGACGCTTTTTAGAGGAATGTTGATTACTTATTGATGACTTCTGCATTATAATGCGTTTTTGCCTCTGTGATTTCCCCGCCGAGGTACTTGAACTTGACAAATTGTTCTCCACGGAAGGTCAAAGAGCCTTGTTGATTAAAGGGAACCTCCTTATAGACTACCTTTGTGGTGACGATATGTAAAATCTCTCCCTTTCTGGTCTTGAAAATCAATTCATAGTATTCGTTATACAGCTTGGAAGTGCCATTTGGGTCAATGGTACGCCGCCGTTCATCTACCTTTTGTACTAACATTACCATTTCTGTTCGAGTGGCACCTTTTGTTTTTGCAGGTTTCCGCATATTTTTTTCGCCAGTGATATAGTATTCCCGATTGAATTCCATTGGATATTTTGCTGTGCCAACGGTATCCTCTGCAAAAAGCGTGCTCAGCTTTTTCCGAAAACGGCTCTTTTTAGAGCCGAGCAGCATGACCAGTACCAAAACCACTGCCGCAGCAATGACTACAATCAAAATATTATTCAACGCCTCTTCATAATGGATATTTTGAATCATATAAATGCTCCTTTCTCTTTTTGTTTTTGTATAAACCGCCAACTGTCTGCACACATCTGCTGTAAATTACGCTTGGCAGTCCAGCCAAGTACAGCTTTTGCCTTTGTCACATCTGCATAAGATACGGCAACATCACCGGTACGTCTGGGGCAAATTTGGATGGGGATTTCCCTGCCGCTGACGGCTGCATAGGTCTTTGCCAACTCCAATACACTGCTGCCGTTTCCCGTTCCAAGATTAAAGACGGAAAAACCGCTGTGCTGTAGGCTGTACTGCAAGGCAGAGACATGCCCCTCTGCCAGATCCATGACATGCACATAATCCCGAATGCCCGTGCCGTCTGGGGTATCGTAGTCGTTGCCATATACCCGAAAGAATGGCAGCTGACCGCTTGCTACCAATGCCAGATAGGGGGCAATGTTGCTGGGGATGCCCTGTGGAGATTCTCCGATCAGACCGCTTTCATGTGCACCGATCGGATTGAAGTAACGCAGTGCTGTGATGTGCCAGCTGGTATCTGCTTGACAGAGTGATTGTAAGAGCTGTTCACTGATGATTTTTGTTTCCCCATAGGGATTGCTGGCAGAGAGCGGCATCAGCGTTTCTGCATAGGGAGCAGTGTGCTGCGTTCCATATACAGTTGCAGAGGAGGAAAAAATCAGTGTTCGGCAGGTGGTCTCCTGCATGGTTTGCAGAAGCTGCATGATACCGCCGATGTTGTTTTGATAATATCGCAGCGGCTGCTGTACCGATTCTCCTACCGCTTTCAGACCGGCAAAATGCAGCACAGCTGAGATACGGTGTGTCTGGAAGAGCGTTCGCAGACCAGCAGCATCCCGAATATCCATTTGATAAAACGGAATTGAGGTGCCCGTAATTTCCTGTACGTGCAGGATACTTTCCTGTTTGGCATTACAGAGGTTATCCAGAATGACTACGGAATAGCCAGCCTGTAAAAGTGCAATGCAAGTATGCGTTCCAATGAACCCAGCACCGCCTGTTACAAGAATTTCACCCATTTCCCTGTATGTCCTTTCTCTTTCTCTTGTTGTTTGACACAGGGGATACCATGTCAGCAATTTACTATTATAGTATAGCTTATTTTTTCTTTTTTTTCAAGTCTTATTTGAAAAGAACGCATATTTTTTTCAAAAACAGTGCGTTTTTTAGATGGTAGTCGGTATTGGTTGGAAAAATGACATCCGGTTTATAGAATTGTTTCAGGGATTTGACATTTCAGGCATCTTGTGCTATACTTTTTTCAAATGAGATAGGAGGGATGACGATTGCCATCAGAAGAAGAAAAAAAGATTCATACGTTGGAGGAACGAATTGTACAGCTGGAGCAGGCATTGCAGGAAAAAGAAGCCGCCAATACAACAGCAATGAACCATCCGCAAGTGACACCCTTGTCGCTACAGCCGCCAGTGGCTTCCAATCAACCGCCGCAAACATCGCCGTTTCAGACCGTACCGCCATCATATGTGCCGCCTATATCCCCGCAGTATCATAATAATACCTCACAGTCGTCCATATCGCAGCAACCCACACAGTCAATGGATATGGAACAGAAATTCGGACGCATTGTCATGGGCATTTTAGCCTCTGTGTTCATATTTGCTGCCATTCTCATCGGTTATGCATTTTTGCCGGGATGGATACAGGCGGTTGGTTTGTACATCATCGGCATTGCAGTTTCCGCTATTGGATTGTATGGTATTGCGAAAAAAAAATATCGCTATTTCTTTTTGAGCGTTGCCGGATGTGGTGCCGGTGTCTTATATCTCTCTATTTTTTTGAGTTACTGGTATTTTTCTGTCATTGGAAAATGGGCAATGTATGGCATGCTGCTGCTTTGGGCCGTGTTGGTGCTGTGGATTTCCAGAAAGGGTGTCCCTTTGTTCCGGCTGATTGGACAGTGTGGAATTTTCCTGTCTCTTTTGTTTGCCTTTCGAGATATGAATTTGCTGCAAACCAGTTTGATTTTTCTCTTTTTTGTATTTGTCTCTGCTCTTTATCAGTTTGCAGACCGAAGAACTGGTATTGCATCGAATCTGTCTACGCTGCTTTGCAATGCATTTGCCTTACCTGTTTTGACCCTTTTACTCAATTTTACAATCCGAAGAGAACAGACAACGGGTATGGTATGGTTGTTTGCATTGGAAGGGGGCGCATTACTTCTGTTTACGCTGGCACAGCTGCTTTGGTATCGATTTCGGATGCGAGAGGCAGAGCAAAGCGGAATCGGATTCTTTTTTGTACAATTGTATGTGCTGTTTCTGGTTTGGATACAGGGAAAGACACTCTTTTTCTTTTGGGAGAATGGACAGAATCTGATTGCTGCCGCAGCGGTATTGGGTTCTTTCCTGTTGTATGATCGGGAACAAGAACAATCTGTTTTGCGAAACCTCATTGCTTGCTTTGCTGGATGCATTGCTTTTTTACTGCTGCTGCAAGTGCCGGCAGCAATGGCGATCCCAAGTTGGTTGGTGTTGAGTGCTGTATTGATCGCAGCTGCAATGGTTCACAGACATGCTGCGTTTGGTTATTTAGGATATATTTTATTTTTGCTTGGCATTAGTATGATATTATCAAAGGTTGATTTTTTGGATGATATTATTTTACAATATGGTGTGTGGGTTGTGATAGATGTTTTTGTCACACTTTATTTCCGTTATTGTAAACCGCATCGGGGGATGGAAATTGTTTCTGCCTGTGTGACTGGACTGTTGATGCTGGACGGCTTATTCTTGTTGATTATGGTTTCTATTGCGAATGCCATAAAACATCTGGCGGATGCTTTTTTCAGCTTGTTTGATCTGTCACATGGTGTCGATGCGATTCTGTGGGAAACTATTTTGCTTGCTTGCTTTGTTGTTGTAGTGTTTGCTTTGAATGTACCTTATTTGATGCAGCACTACCGGAATCGCAATGGGGTTGGCGTTTATTTAGGAATTCGTACTACTTTATTGGGCGTTGTACTGACAGGTGTCTTTTCCAACAGTGCGGCAATCAGCAGTGGTGTGATGACTCTAATTTCTTTTGCAATGCTGCTGGTTGGATTCTTCTTCCGACAGAAAGGATTGCGGATTTATAGTTTGATCTTGATGTTGGTGTTCCTATGCAAGTTGTTGCTATTGGATCTTTCTTATGATACTCCATTGCTGTGGGCAGGTGCCTTTTTGCTCTGCGGTCTGCTGTGCTTTGGGATTAGTTTTGCGTATAATCGAATTGGGCAGACATATGGCAAGGATGTATCTCCTGTACAACCTGTATCACCTGAATCGTCATCATTTTCATCGCCAACAGATTCTCATCATACATAAGCGTTTACAACATAAAACCGCTGTCGTTTTCACATAGGAACGGCAGCGGTTTTTTTAAATCCCGAAATTCTTGTTTTTGTCTTCTATTTCTATATTTTTCTTTTTTTAAGAGATATAATCTGGTAAGGGAGATAAACCGTTCAGTAGACTTTCTTCCTCTATTGCTGGAACGGGTTCTGCCTGTTCATTAAAAGCGATTTCCGTGAAATATCGAATGGTTTCTGTGTCTTTTCCATAAGTTTCTGTTTTGAGAGAAATGCCATATTGCTTATCAATGAGATAGCGAGTAGTTGCTCCATTGCTATTCTGGTATGCAACAAGAATATAGCAATCTCGTCCTAAATAATCGGTTTCCCCAAATAGTAAAATTTCTCTGGGTTCATTTGTTAACGTGATTTCTGAAAATTCTTTTGCCATAAAGAAAATACCGTTTCCAAACTCGCCATTGTTACCCGTAAATAAGTTGATCGCAGTATCTTCCATCGACCAGTCGTCCGTATTTAATTCTGATTTTCTGTAATATTCAACTGTAGGATAAATATCATACATATAGTTATTTTCTAAAATACTTTGATAAGAAATTTGCTCGGATGGCAGATGTAAGACGGTATCATCCGGCATGGTATCTGGAATGGTGACATTGGTTTCTTTGTTTGCAGCATATACAACATTTTCTGTTTTGTTTGTAATGTCCATCTGAAAAGAGAGGGTTGCATCGACATCACTTGCTTCATCTCGCATTGTAATTTCTGTTCCGTCTTCTTGCAGTTCCAGCATATATGCCGTTTTCTTTTTTTGCATCACGCCGGAAATCTTTTGGAATTGTAAATGGGCTTCCCGCAGTTTTGGCAGTAAATCCTGTACAGTGGTATCCAATGTTGTTTCATTTGGCTCAGGAGCGTTTGGATTGAATGCTGGATAGGCTTGTGATTCTCTGCCCTCAGATTCACAATTTTGTTGAATATTTGTCAGCATAGTAGAAAGTGCATTTGGTGTACTGGTAAAGTAGCAAATCGAATCCATCATGTCAGCTTTCCAAATACCGGCACTGACATCAAAGTACAGTGTTCCAGCAAAACCGTACTGTGCAGAATCCAGCGAAATGGCAAATTTCCAAGATAATGTATCTGTAATTTGTGTGTTCTGTTCTTCCGCTTCCATGGTAAGTCCAGTATAGAGATTCATGCTGTTTTGATTATCCTTCAGGAAAGTGAATAGTGGTTGCAGGGTTGAAACCGAAATGTCTGCATAAGTCATTTCGGTGTCTTCGTTGCAAAAAGAGAAGCTGGCAGAAGAAATGGTACTTTCTAAAATAGGTAGTTCTTTGCATGTTGTAATAGTTTCCAAATTACGGGTGAAGATGTAATAGGTTTCATCCAGTTTGACTGCAACGGCATATTGTTCTTCATAGCCTGCAATTTGGACATCGTATACAGGAATAAAGCTTGTCTCTTGAGAGATGGTTGTATTGTCGTTTAAGGTGGCACTGCCATACAATGTGCCTTCTCCTAAAACATTGCCAAGTTGTGTGGTTTCATCCGTTAATGCGGAAGCTTTTCTCCAGGATATTCCATTGTACAGAAGGGAATCATATTTTTCTGCATCAGATTGACTGTCCCAGATTGCAGTGGCATCAGTCTCTTGGGTTTGTATGGTAGTTTGCTGCATACTCCATGGGTCCTGAGAGGATTCCGAAGATGGGACAAATGGATTTGTTTTTTGCAGGTGATAGCCGATGCTGGTTCCAATGCCTAACAGTAAAACAGCAGCTGTTGCACCGGTTGCGATACTTCGCCAGGAAGGGCGGGGCGGTTTGGAAGAAGCTTTGGTAAACCGGACAATCTGTGCTTGTCGGGCAGATCGCAGAGAGGGTGGAATGGCGTTCTCTTCTGCATGAATTTTTTGTTGTAACCGCTGTACCACTGCTTCCGGTGGCTGCATCTGTTCAAACATGCGTTTGCATTGCTTTTGGTTCATAAACAGGTTCCTCCTCTTTTTGCAGTTGGTTTCGCAGCTGTTCTCTGCCCCGTAACAGCTGCATACGGATGGTGCCGGCACGTTTCCCAAGCAGTTTTGCAATTTCTTCTGTCTGATATCCCACAAAATAATGCAGATACAGAACATTTCGATACATTGGTTTCAGGCTGCAAAGTGCAGAAAACAGCTGGTTGTCTTCTGGCAGGGAGAACAGGACGGGCAGTGGTGTGGTATCGGTCAGCGGAACGGTGCGCTTCCGGTAAGAACTGCCGGTGATTTTTTTGCAGTGATTACAGGCAGTACGAATGAGCCAGGCTTTTCGGTGTTCTTCTTCCTGAAACGTTTTGTTTGCCTGAAAGTAGGCAAGAAATGTCTCCTGAAAAACATCCTCTGCGTCGGCACGGTTTCCGCCGGTTCCTGTGAGTGCAATTCCATAAATCAGCTGCTGATAAGTCTGTATGACTTGCTGGATGTCCATAGGTTCTGGCGGAATGGGTATTTGCGAGATATGCGACATAATTTTTCCCCCTTTCGCTCATAACTACAAGTTATACGGTAAAATGTCACAGTTTTGAGAAAAAATTTTTTAGAAAAAACCGGAGGGGACTTTTTGCCCTTCCGGTTTTTGATGCAGACATCATGTGAAATTTTTTAAATGACATTATTTTTCATGCGGTTCGGATTCTCTTTTGTATACTACGAATATATGATTCTCCGTACAGGTGGATGCTTTTATGATGGCATTATAATCTAATTTGATAGCTTTTCCCAGTTGATCAAATAAAAATGATCTATAGGATGGATGTTCTGACATGATAAAAATGGCTGTTTCTTCGTCTATCCGGATCGCAAGACACATATCATCATAGAATGGTCCTAAATCCGTGGTGATAATTAACACTTGTTCTATGTCTGATACTGCAAAGAAATAAGAATTGTTTTTGACAACTGCTTTTATTTTTCCGTCTTCTATTGTTAGATTGTCATTTTCTTCCACTCTTATTTTCATTTATTTTTTCACTTCCATTTAATTTTATATTATATCTTCCCAAATTTCTATTTATCTAATTATATGTCATACATTCTCATTTTTAGTGTGCTATAACACAAAACCACTTTTGATACCTGTATCAAAAGTGGTTTTCCTTTTTTATTGGAGCAGGCGACGAGAATCGAACTCGCAACCTCAGCTTGGGAAGCTGATGTTTTACCACTAAACTACGCCTGCAAGAACAAAGCCCAGTTATGGCTTTGCAAAATGACAGTCTTTACATTGAATATACTGTCCATCTTCTAATGTGATCGTATCGGTATAGCTGCCGCTTGCCTTGGGAATGGGCTGTGGTGATGCCATTTGACTGTAAATGGTATACCCAGCGGTTTCTGGATAAACATATTCGCCTTTATCCAATACCATTTGATAAGTACCTGCCGGAATATCTTTTCCGACTAGAAACATGCCTTCCTGTTGAAATGGCTCTAATGTTACATCAACTGTATCGACATTGTAGAAATTCGCCCATGAAACATGTACGAACTGTCCATCTGTGACCTGAAAGTATGTATTGCGTGGATACCAAGGACCATCATTCAAGACCGCATCGTCATCACTCGAATCAGAACTAGAAGAAATTGTTAAAATCAACTGTTGCTCTTCAGAAGGACCGCTGTAAACTGCTAAATACGTGCCAGCTGGTAAGTCAACACCAACTTCATAATCACCAGCAGGGTAAATGCCGTTGCTGACATCTGCGGCAGCTGTTTTTGCAGTTGTAACAGTCTTCGTTTCCTTTGTTTTTGTTGCAGCAGTAGAGTGCTTTGTGACAGCAGAATCGGCATGATCAACCATATGAGAAATTGTACGTTCTGCTTTCTGTGCAACACGGGCAAATTTTAATCCAACACCCAAGAACAGAAGTACAGTTGGAATGGCAGCAATCAACATTGCTTTTTTGCCGCCGGATGACGACTTCGGCGGTGTACCGAACGTTTCTTCCTCTGGACGAGATTTCTGCTGCATAAAAAGAGCCTCTTTTCCCGGTTGTCTGGTTTACATTAAGAAAAAAATGGAGCTGGAAACGTGACTTGAACACGCGACCTGCGCATTACGAATGCGCTGCTCTACCAACTGAGCTATTCCAGCATTGTTTTCTATTTTTTTGCCACATGTGCAGTGACATATTATATTATAACATGTTTTTTGTATTTGTCAAGGGGTTTTGAAAAAATATTTGAAAGATTTCTTTTTATGGTTGCAATGCGGAAAAGGATATGGTATAATAAAATTGGTATCTGTGCTTAACATAAAAAAGGGAGTGTGATGACAGTCTTTTGTAGAGCGTCAAAAAAAATTCGGAAAAAAAGCAAAAAATAAATTGAAATTTCCCAAAAAGTATGTTATAATAAGATGAAAATATCACCTATATCAAAAGGAAGGGAACATCATGAAAAAGAAATCAATCTCCATTTTAGGCATTGTTGTCGCCGTCCTGCTTCTCATTGTTGTGTGTGTGACGCTGACTCTGAACGTCTTGTTCTCACAGCATGATACGCCGAAAATCTTTGGGAACTACGTATACCTGATGGAAACGGATAGCATGGAAGTTAAGCCGACAGAAAGTACTGACCCAGCTACCACGGTGGATGTGAGTGCCTCTATTCATGCGAAAACGGCTGTCATCTGCAAAGCATATGACGGCAAAGAACCGCTTTCCAAGAACAATGCTATTCTCTGTGTATTGGCTCCGGAGGATACTTCTACGGACAAGGATAGTGAAGGAATGGCAATTCGCCGGATTCTGAATATTGCCTCCGATGAGGAAACCGGTGTCATGAAGTATTATCCGACTACCATGCAGGTGGAAACCATTGGTACAGAACCAGCCATTACAGTGGACAGTGTTCGTGGAATTTGCCGCTATGAAAGCAGCCAAATGTACAGTTTCATTCAGTTTGCTACCGGTTTTAGTGGTATCATTGTTTTGCTGGCACTGCCATGTGTCATTTTGGTGATTCTTTTGGTTGTGGCATTGGTACGCAGAAGTGCAAAAAATCGGGAAGATGATGCCTATGCGTTTGAAGAAAGCTATGATGAACTGGCGGGCGAAGATGATTATAATT
>JAUNJC010000183.1 GCA_030523195.1 Oscillospiraceae bacterium | reverse complement strand
AGTTTGACATTGCATCAGCTGATATTTATTTAGACGCTGATGCTGATTATAGCAGCTGCTATGAACAGTTTTTTTCTTTGCAAAAATTAACAGAAAATAAAATAGTTGCTTTAAGTGAGTGCAGTACCATTCCAGATTTATCTGACATATTACGAGATCAATCCATATGGTCATTCTTTGGATTGTGGTATGGAGAATATCTCATGGATGATACCGCAGGATACACCACAAAGCAGCAAATGATAGATACATATAATTCTGATTTGGTGATGACATTGTCTGAATATCGGGCTTGGTATGCACCTCAAACAAATCAAACGTGACTTGTGGACAGGCTGTCCACAAGTCAGAAAAATTCTTTTTGTATATGCAATGCATTGCATTTTATATAGATAACCCAAATCCGCAGAGTTCATGCTTACATAAAGTGGAGAATATGTCTATATTACGAGCAGTTCCGACCTTTTAAAGCCTTAAAATTTCTTCACCCATTGGGTGAAATAAAAAAACAGCTTAAAAACTTATAAAATCAACGTAAAATAGGAATATTTTTGAGCCTGAAGCACTTTAAGTTTTGCGGATTCAGGGATAAGACTGAAAAAAAAGGAGTTTTTAGTATGAATGAAAAACAAACAAGAGTAATTCCTAAAAAACTGCTTGCTGTCCTTTCTGCTGTGGTGATTTTACTGGTAGGTGTAATCAGTATTTTTCCATTTGCAACCATAAAGACAGAAGCAGAAGCAGAATTAAAAGGCAGTGTTTATTTGAATGAAGTATTCAGCCAGAATGTGTATGATACGTGGCGTACTAGTTATGTAGAACCATATGAAACATGGCAGTCGTTTTTGGATGCAGAAGCACAAACAGATGATTACATCGGAACACCCTATAATAGTTCTCTTTATGCATCATCTCCTAAATGTGACCCTTGGCAAGGCTATGTAGGAACGAACTGTACAGGTTTTGTCTGGCATATCATCTCAAACGGACTGGTCAACGGATTACGAAATGACAAAGGAATCACCACCAATATACAGAGTACATGCCGATGGGTTCCCAATGTACGTGGCTTCAATAGTATGGGATTCTCCAGAAAATGCTGGGATGGCGGTGGTTGGTGGTCTTTCATCACCAAAAATCAAACGTGTTATTACGAATTTATAGGCAGCAATGCAAAAGAAAATATGCTCAGCAGCGGTGTTTTGCATAAAGGGGATATCATCTGGTGTGTAGACCCATCCACAGGATATGAAGGATTAGCTGGATTGGAAATAGGCAGCGATAATCATCACATTGGTATTTATATGGGAGATGGAAATAGCGATGTATGGTGGCACTCCAGTGTTCATACCAATGAATATAACCGCATTTCTGAAATCAGCAGTAAAACAGAAACATGTACCTATGTTGTAATTCCATGGGGCAAAGAAGAAAAAGACACCTTTACAATTCAAAAAGTAGTAGAAAATGAAACGGATACAATTATCAAAATTGAAGATACCAATCCGATAAAGTGTACCTATGGTGTTTATACTGATGAAGCTTGTACAGAACAAATTGAAACACTGGCAATTGGCAGTGACGGCACAGCAAGCATTCAACTTGCTAAAAATGGTACTTACTATGTAAAAGAATTGTCTGCACCTTCTGGATATAATCTGTCTAATAAAGTATATAAACTCATTCCAAATGAAATTGTAAAAGTTGGCGATGAAAGAACGACAGGCTGCATTCAAGTTACAAAAACATCTGAAAATGATGTGATAACAGACATCCTCTTTACCGTTACTGGTAGTGATGGTTCTACTTATACAATGAAAACAGATGCAAACGGCTATGCTGAAATAAAAAATTTACGAGTATACGATGATAACTTGAATCCAATTACCTACACAGTAAAAGAAAATGAATCAACGCTTTATATATCACAGCCAGCACAAACCTGTGAATTGGACAATAAAACAAATTATACCGCTTCCCTCTCCTTCTACAATGAATTAAAAAAAGGATTTTTATGTGTAGAAAAAAGAGATGCCCTGACAGATGCTGTCATTAAAGGAAAAGCAGAATTTGCTATCTCACATGCTGATTCTAATGATTATATTACAATTAATGGTTCTGAAACATTCTGGACTGATGAAAACGGCACAATTGCATTAGAAGAACCATTACCAAATGGCGACTATTTGCTGCATGAAATTACCGCTCCAAATGGATATGTATTGGATACGAACCCTGTTTCCTTTACAATCAATGATACTGCCGTACAACCAATTGTTGTTGTACAATATGACACACCAAAACGAGAAATTGTACTCTATAAAAATGGAGAAAAACTATCTTCTGTAAAAACATATGCCGGAAATCCATACTTATATGAGATGCACTTCTACAATTATGCTTTAGGTGGTGCTTTCTTTACAATCTACGCTGAAGAAGATATCGTTGTAAATGGTGAAATAAAATATACAAAAGGCAGCATCGTTGCTTATCAAGAGTCATCCAATAGTGGCTATATTTCATTCTCCGATCTCTATCCCGGTGTGTACCGTTTAAAAGAAACCTTTACTCCGGATAATTATGTAAAAAGTGAAGACCAAATTATTGACTTTACAAAAGGCGGAAACTATGAAACCGAAAAAAAAGTAACACTCAATATAAAAAATGAACGGGTGCAAGTCCATTTATCACTAAAAAAAATGCTGGAAAATAGCACAGAAGAAAATGATATTACAAGTGTACAATTTGGCTTGTTTACAAAACAACCAATTCAAACAATTTCTTTATTTCAGGACGAAAATGGAAATTATACATTAACAATTCCGGAAAACGGCTGTATTGCCATTGCAAATGCTGA
>JAUNJC010000182.1 GCA_030523195.1 Oscillospiraceae bacterium | reverse complement strand
AAACTATAAAAATTGTTGTAAAATAAAATCTAATATGAATTTGATATAAAAGGGAGGAAATTCAGAAATGAAACATCCAATTACATTAAATGATATTAAGAAAATTCTTCTGAAAGATTGTACCCATCCCATGGACACTTCCTGTTTTCTGCAATTGCTGTTTCTGGAAATCCTTGAAAAGAACTACATCCAAAAAAAAATAATCTCTTCTGCGTCCTGTCAGGTATTTTTAAATGGCAACACCAAAATCAATGAAAGTGGAAACCGCTCCTATGCCAATATGAAAGTGACAAAATTATTAAAAGAAAAATTATTTTGTGCTGATAACACACAATTGGAACAAAATGAAATGCTCCATAGAATGGCTTATAATTTGGAACAAATTTTAGTACAAGCCAGCGTTCCAGACTGGCATATCGCCATCCAAAATGCACTCTCCAACCTTACAGAAGAAAATACCTATTATCCTATATTTTTTGAATCTCTGCAAGCCCTGCAACACAAGAAAAAAGAATCCCGTGCACTGGCAGCAACGATATTGCTTGCCATCTTTCAAGAAACGCTGCCAGAAGTCTTTCCTTGGATTCAGCCATCCTCTGAAAATAACACCCTTGCAGCCACTTCTTTCTCCCATTTCACAAATCAAATACAACAAACAGCCATCCAAATGCTAAACACTGCTGCCGAGGAACAAGGACGAATGCTGGCATTCCGCAGTGTAAAACATAAAATTGATATGCCCGATGTCGGAAATATTCTCTCCACAGCACTGGGCGTACAAAATAATCAGATTCCCTCTATGCTGGTCAAAAATGAAGATAATACCAGCGAATCCCTCCGTTCCCTTTTTACAACACCACCCTATGATAATATTATGCTCACAGGCGTTGGCGGATCGGGAAAAACCTTCATGCTGCTAGATTTGGGAGAATCGCTGGTGCAAAGTAACAGTCCCCTGATTCCCGTCTATATTCCGCTCAATCTACTAAATCGAAACAGTATCGGTGATCAATGCAATCCTATTTTCCACTACTTTTCGAACTGTCTTGGGGAAAAAGGAGCTGTCATCTCCAAAAATTTACTGCATTGGATGAAAACGGAACCGCAGCGAATTCTATTCTTCTTGTTAGATGGCTATAATGAAATTACCAGCGAAACGGCTAAAAACAATCTCATTCTGGAAATCAAAGAAATGAAACGAAGCTTTCCAGCAGTGCGATTTCTCATTACCAGCCGAAACAATCTTTCCGATTGTTTCTCCACTGGCGGAGAACTGCCGTTTTTCTGTAAGCGAGTCAATCCACTAAAAGATACACAAATTAAACTGTTTCTGGAACGTCAGTTCGGCAAACAAAAAGCAGAGCAAGAATGGCAGCAACTGAGTGCTACAAAGTTTATTGATATTCTCCGAAGTCCGATGGCATTGGCAATGTATTCTTATACTTTGCAAAATGATTCCCTATTAAACGTACCGCTTCCCTATCCGAAACCAGAAACAATTGGAGAATTGATTGGCAATTTTATTGAGCAGGTCAAACGAACACCGACCTTAAACGGCAGTCCAACCGAACAGGAACAGGTAGAATATACCATGCAAATTTTATACTATATTTCCTACTGTATGGCAAGAAACGGCAGCTTTCGTATGGATTCCTTTTCCATTAAAAGCACCCTAGGGGATGCCATTTCTTTTTACCGCCAACGCCCTAATTGCAAAATGCCACTGGATTTCACTACACAATTTTGGAAAATGGAAAAAAAGATGGGATTCCTAATTTATCCGCAGCATGCCGATCAGGATTACCGATTCTATCACCAGAATTTCCGAGATTATTTCTATGCCAATTTCCTATTGGAAATCTTGCAGACAGCACTTCGATTTTATACGGATTACCAACAGCCCAAAGAAGCAAGAAATTTTATCTGCCGCTTTTTTTCCGAACCGATTCCAGATGAAATCCTACAGTTTTTAGGAGAAATCACTTTGGAACGTCTCTATCTGCCTGGAGAAAAAAGAATGCAAGACGGAAAAGGTTCTTTATTGGAGCGGGCTCTGCAAATTCTAGGTCATGTTCCCACAAACCGTCAAAGCAGAATGGCAATTGATCAATTGATCACAGCTGCAAAACGTGCTCGTCACCAAAATCTCAGTACCTTTTGTTTTAACGGACTGGATTTGCAATCCGTCAATCTCAATGGAATCCGACTTTATGATGTTCGCAGCGGACAATTGATGACTGCCTCGTTTGCAGATGCCCATCTCACCGAATATACCTTTCAACCACTTGGGCATTCCGCTGCCGTCCATACTTTCTGCACCATCGGAGAGACACTCGTTTCTATCTCCGGCAGCGGCATCTGGTGCTACCACATTCCCTCTCAGCAATTTCGATTTGCCGCCTCCTATGACGGCACATTTGTGACAGGTTCAACCTGTTCTATCGCCCATAAGCTGCTGCTAACCGGTGATAAAAACGGACGCCTTTGTTTTTGGCAATACACAGAACAGTCGGACGGTAACCTCTCTTTTCAAATGCTGCCAGAACGCACCCTATATCTGCAAAACGCCATTCAACAAATGATAATTGATATCACGCAGGACTGCTGCTTTGCCACTGTCAAAAATGAAGGAATCTGGCGGATTCCACTCAACGATCCAGACTCACGCACCTTTCTGGCATATGCCGCCAATCAAAAAGGTTATCGGAAATACAGAATTGCACTAGTAGAACCCTTCCTGATTTTCTCCTGTGGTAAAACACTTTACCGTATTCCAGCAGATGCCACTGGGTTTCAGACGGAATCAGCAGCTGTATTTCTACAGATAACCAAAAACCTACCGGAATCAGAAGAAGCCTATATTTACGACTTCAAAAAGATTCTGCAGTTTCATCAAACCTGCTTTCTCAT
>JAUNJC010000036.1 GCA_030523195.1 Oscillospiraceae bacterium | reverse complement strand
TAAAGCGTCGGATTGTGGTCCCGAAGACCGTGGGTTCGAATCCCATCTCCCACCCCATCATGGTCATACAAAATAGATGACACGAAGAAAAAGCTCGAAATTTCGGGCTTTTTTTCGTTTTTAGGTGCAAAAAAAGTGCCTGAAAAACCATAGATGACAAAGGGCGATTTTCTCATTGAAATGGGATTCGAACGCTATTGTTATGGTTTTAAGGCAAAAATAATCAAGGTAAAAAGCAGATTTGGAGAAAAAACTTCCGAATCTGCTTTTTTCATATATGTAGAAATTTGAAGGCGAGTTTTGTTGGTAATGACGAAACTCGCCTTTTTTGCTTTCCAGCGAAAGGAGGGATGTCCGAAGAAAGAAAAACGGAGGTGAATATTATTCGATATTTTGACGCACTTACAGGAATCGATGAAAACTTCATAGTAAAAGAATGAGAGAGATAAAGCATAACGATGGGAGGAATGTAAAATGCTATGGTTCATATTGGGCATGTTAGCGGGAGGAATGGTGGGATTACTGACAGCATTTATGATGTTTGCAGCCAAATATGCAGACGAAAAGCAACAGAAAAAAGAGGAGAAAAATGGATAGTTTCATGAGTTGGGTCGGCGGTAAAAAAGCACTGCGAGATGCCATCATTGACCGCTTTCCCCTGTATTATGAGCGATACATCGAAGTATTCGGCGGTGCCGGATGGGTATTGTTCCGCAAACCACCCGGACTAGATTTTGAAGTCTGGAACGACCGCAATAGCAATCTGACAAATTTGTATCGCTGCGTTCGAGAACAATCGGAAGCACTCAAGGAGAAGCTTCGCTATTGCCTGAATGCCAGAGAGGATTTCAATATTCTCGCAGAACTTCACCGAAATCAGTCACTTTCGCTGTTTCCCGATGTGGAACGTGCAGCAAAATTTTATCAGCTGATTCGACTGAGCTATGCCAGCGGACTGGACAGTTTCGCTGCCCAGCCGCATTCATTCTGGAATGATTTTCCGCAGATTGACTTTGCATCATGCCGTTTGCAAAAGGTAGTTATCGAGAATAAGGACTTTGAAAAGCTGCTTGCCCATTATGATCGGGAAAGTAGTTTTTTTATTGTGATCCGCCGTATTTTGCAACGGAAAGTTATTACAAAGACGTTGGATTTACTGCAAATGACCACATTCGTCTGCGTGACGCACTGCTGAAATGCAAAGGCAAATTTCTGGTATCGTATAATGATTGTCCAGAAATTCGTGAAATCTGGAGTCAGGAAGGCATTTTACTGGAGGAAATCAGTCGTATGAATAACCTGGCACAGAGATATGACAGCGGTTGTCAGTATGCAGAGTTGCTAATTTCAAACTACAATACGCAGGAGCGAAAAGCGTCGGCACAACAGCTGACGCTTTTTTAATAGACAGGAGGTCAATATGAATGAAGAAAATCTTGTGACAGCATTTGCAACCGTAGAAAATGGTACAATTGTAATTCCAAAAGTGTATCTGCCGGACGGTATTTCACTGAAAGCAGAGCTGCACCTGGGAAAATCGTTGGAAATTGCGTTTTTTCCGGATGAACCTGACGATGTCTGTGAACAGTACACAGATTGTCAGCATTGTCCACAGTACAATCACTGTAAATATGAACTTGAAAACGCTTAATTTGAAAGGAAAAAGAAAAATGAAAACAATATTGAAAAAAATGACTGCTTTATTCGCAACTGCTCTGATTCTGCTGACAGCATTGCCTGTTTCCGCCTCTGCACAAAGCAGAATACAGATTGAAAATGCTGATGTCTTTGGTACGACACAAGAAATTGTAATCGGTGACGGATTGTTTATCGACCACCGAAACTACTGGTGCATGATGCACACAACGGACAGTATGCGTGCTGGAAGAAGCGTGTCCAGCGGTGATGTTTATGAAACAGATGATACCTACAGTTATCTTGACTGCGTGCAGAATCCTACGCTGACCAGTGCAGAAATTCAGCAGCTTCTCAAGCGTGTATTTCAGCATGCCTATACCGGAAATCTGGATACAGCAGAATCCTACTTTCAGTACGTGGCAACCCAGCTTCTGGTTTGGGAAGTAGTAGTGGGACAACGTGATATGAACTTTGAATTTGCGGACAATGGTTATGATTCTGTGTCTCTTGTGCTGACCTGTTTTGAAAACAGCTATGCTGCGGATAAGGTGGGAAAATATTATCTTCAATATGAGGAAGCAATCAAAAACCATGCAGAATCGGTAAGTTTTGCTTATTCATCAGAATATGATGCTGAGGAATTTGTCGTAGAAGCAGATGAAAATAACATGTATACTTTCATAGATGATAATGCTGTTTTATCGCAGTTTAAAGTGACAGTTATGGGTGGGCATATCATTGAATTGACTGATAGCACATTACAAATTTAAGTAGATACCGGAAAAACAGCATGGATTACCATGACAGCAAAGAATGATGGTATTGGATTTATTACACTGGCACTCGAATCTCATCAGACACTTGCGGAACTTTGTGCAGATACGCCGGTTTATTATGCAGCGGTAAAGGCAGCTCCAGTTGTGACAACAACGGAAACAACGACTACTACCACGACCACAGAAACGACCACGGCTACAACTGAAATAACAACAACTTCTTCCAGCACATCGCAAACAACAGCTGCAACAATGACTTCCACATCTTCAGAAGCCACTACGACTACAGCTGAAACCACAATATCAGCTACTACCATTCAGACAACCAATTCTTCATCACAAACAACACCTGCTACAACAACTTCTACAACACAGGCAACCACATCGCAGACTACGCCTACGCTAACCACAACAGAACAAATGACAAGCACCAAAACGACTACTTCGATGCTGCAAACAACAGTGACTTCATCAGAAAGTACATCTACAACAACCAATGTCACACCTGAAACCACTATCATCAGCACAGAAATGACAACAGAAATCACAAAAAATACAACTACAACTGCTATTAGTACCGTTACAAGTGCAGGTACAACTGTAACATCCACTACCACTGGAACAGGAAAAACGATTCCGAGTGCGCCGAATGTTCCCAAGCAGGATACTCCAAGCACGGGTGATGAACGCACCGGTGTTCTGCCGCTTGTGTTTGCTGGAATGGGAATTGCATTGATTGCAGGAGTTCTGTTTTTAGATAAAAAGGTACATTCTCATGAAGAAAAGAAGTAAGATTCTGCTGATTTTGCTTGGCGTTTTACTGATTGGAATAGGATTGTTTTTGCAGTGTAAAGATGATGTGCAGCAGTATTTTGTGGAACAGGAACTGTCTGCTTATGCACCCGATCCGAATATGTTTGCAGGTCTGGAGGATAAAATTCCTCCGCTGCAAACGATTTCTTCCACAGTCATAGGAACAGAAAAAGTAACGCAATTCAGCCAGATTTCAAACTTGGATGAATCACAGAAAACGCTGATTACAACTCCAGTTATTGATGCTATGTCAAATATTAGCACAACATCAAGGTTCGTTTCAGAGAGCATTCCAAAATCACAGGCTACTAAAAAAGTTCAAAGATTAACGACCACAACAGTCATGCAAAATGAAAATACAAATGTTGCTGATGAATCCGGGGCATACATTGTGGAGGAATTTCAGGAGCTTCCAGATAATGATACTGATGATATCAGATGGCTGTACCTTCCAGACACGAATATCAATTACCCAGTTATGTATTCCGGTGACAATGATTTTTATCTGCACCGAGCCTTTGACGGCAGCTATCTGTATGCTGGTTCGATTTTCATGGATGGACGGTGCAATCCTGACTTTTCGGGGACGGTCAGCATTCTGTATGGGCATCACATGAACAATGGCAGTATGTTTGCAGATGTGGAAAAATTCATGAATGTAGCATATATGCAGTCCCATCCCTATGGGTGGATACTCACGCCGAATGCAACATATTGTATACAGTTCTTCTCAGCAGCAAGAGTTGAACCTACAGATGCTATTTATGCAACAGAGCTTTCACAGGCACAGCGTATGGATTTGCTGAAAGAAAAATCATCTGTCTGGCTAGAAACAGATGTATCAGAATCAGATAAATTGCTGATGATGTCGACCTGTTCCACGGCAGGAAAAAATTTGCGTGTTGTTGTGACTGGAAAGTTAATTCAAATAGAATGATGAGGTGATAGATATGAAATGGAAAAAGATTTTTCCCATTGTACTGACTGTGATGGTTATGATAACGTTTTGCAGTCTGACTGCATTCGCAGGTGGCGAAGTGGCAAATGCAGTGGAAAATACATGGAATGCAGCAAAAGGATAGATTCGCACGATTGTGGATAATGTAGTGTTTCCGGTGATTGATGTGATTCTGGCAATTTTGCTGTTTGTCAAACTTGGAATGTTATACAGCGATTACCGTAAGCACGGTCAGATGGAATGGACAGCACCAGCTATTTTGTTTGGTTGTTTGATTTTCACGCTGACTGCGCCTTTGTATCTTTGGAGTATCGTCGGTATGTAACCTACTTTTCTTTTTGTTGAAAAAAGAAAAGTAGGCAAAAGAAAACAGATATCGCCATTCGACGGATTTTACTTATGAAGTGAGGTGAAAATATGGCATATATACCATTTACAAAGGAAGAAAAAATGATAGCAAATAGCGTGAATTTGCCCGAATTTCTGCGTAGAAACGGCGAAAAGCTGGAGCGTGCCGGTCGGGAATACAAGCTGATTTACACAGACGGCAGCGGTCAGCACGACAGCATTACTCTGCGTGACAACACCTGGTTTGACCATAAAAATCAGATCGGCGGCGGTGCAGTCAAGTTTGTGCAGATTTTCTATGGAAAATCGTTTCCAGAAGCTGTGCAAATGCTGCTGGGTGGTGAAAATGTCATCCGCAGTCCGCCAGCTGCTCTGGAAATTGCAAAAGAGAAAAAGAAGTTTACGCTTCCAGAAGCGAATTCCAATATGCACAGAGTGTTTGCGTATCTTAATCAGCAACGGTGTATTTCTCCTGAAATTATAACATTTTTCGCAAAGCAGCACACGCTGTATGAAGAGAAAAATCATCACAATGCAGTGTTTGTAGGGCTAGATAAAAATGGTGTACCGAGGCAATCACATATGCGGTCAACTTCTACTTATGGAAAAAGTTTTCGTATCACCTGTGAAGGTTCTGATACAAGATACAGTTTTGCACACTTCGGAAAATCAAACAAACTTTTTGTGTTTGAAGCGCCTATTGATATGCTGAGTTACCTGACCTTGTATCCAGAAAACTGGCAAAAACATAGCTATCTTGCCCTAAATGGTGTGCATGAAAATGCCCTGGTGCAGGCACTTTCTGATTATCCGAATCTTACATCTGTGCATCTTTGCCTTGATCATGATATTGGCGGCATCGAAGCAGCTGACCGATTGGCAGACAGGCTGAAAGAACTTGGATATACAGATATTGTGCACAAATTCCCAGAGAAGAAAGATTGGAATGAGGCTTTAAAAGACAAAAATGGTATGGAATCGCTTCCTTCTATTTCGCATCCAAGAAAGAACTATTACCTGCAAACTGTGTCTAATTTAGTATACTATCCCTGTCGATTAGAACAGTTAAAAAATCGAATTTCTGCAACTGTGCAGCATGGACAATATCTCTATCTTGCGGAGTATGCACTAGCAGGAGCAGCGTTTTTTCTTGCTCCAAAAGAGCCAAAACAGGCATTTGAAAAGCTGCGCAGCAAACTGAAAAGAGACTACAAGCCTTATACAGATAAGGTCGGATTTCATGCAAAATCGGACAATTTGCATAATCAAAGCAAAGTTGTTTTACAGGATTTGAAGCAGACTGCTCGCACCAGAGAACAAATTTTGCAGACCGCAAAAATGTTGTATGATTTGGCAGACTGTGCAGTTCGATGCGAAGTGGAATTGCAGCTGCAAACGCCTGTGCAAATAGAAAAAATCGAAGAAATGGAGGAAAGTCAGTGTATCAAACAACAAATTTAACTACGCCGCAGTGGATTGGATTACTGGTGCTGACGGCTGTTTTTGTAGGTCTATTGGTGCTGGTACATTGTTCTAATAATTACAATTTAAATGGAATCAAATCGAAGAAAATTGGTGATGGTCAGCATGGCACAGCTAGATGGGCAACCAAGTCAGAGATAAAAAAGACCTACAAAGAAATCCCATTTGAATCGGAAAAATGGCGTAAAGGCGAACATTTACCGAAGATTCAGGGAACGGTAGTTGGCTGCAAAACACGTGGAAAACGCACTACTGCACTGGTAGATGAAGGCGATGTCCATACCCTTATGGTCGGTGCAGCGGGTGTGGGAAAAACTGCATATTTTTTGTATCCCAATATCGAATATGCCTGTGCTTCGGGTATGTCATTCGTATCAACTGACAGCAAGGGAGACGTTTTCCGAAACTACGGCACAATTGCAAAAAAGTATTATGGTTATCATGTTTCTGTGCTGGATTTACGTAACCCTACACGCAGCGATGAGAACAATATTCTTCATTTGGTGAACCAGTACATGGATGCTTATCTTGCTGATCCTATAAACCTGTCAGCCAAGGCAAAGGCAGAGAAATATGCCAAAATCACAGCGAAAACCATCATCAACATTGTAGGTGGTGATGGAAATTACGGGCAGAATGCGTACTTTTATGATTCCGCAGAGGGACTTCTTTCTTCTTTGATTTTGCTGTTAGCAGAGTTCGGTGATAAATCTCAGCGGCATATTGTGTCTGTGTTTCGTTTGATGCAGGACTTGCTGGAACAGGATGATTCCGGCAAGAAAAAATCTAAGACAGGATTTCAAAAGCTGATGGAAAACTTGCCTGAAAATCACAAAGCAAAGTGGCTTGCCGGAGCTGCTCTGCACTCTTCCGATCAGGGTATGCTGTCTGTTATTTCCACAGCATTATCCAGACTGAATGCATTTCTGGACAGTGAACTCGAACAAATGCTTTGTTTCGGAACAGCCATTGATGCAGAGCGATTTTGTACTGAAAAATCGGCGATTTTCATTGTACTGCCGGAGGAAGATACCAGCAAATATTTTATGGTTTCTCTGCTGATAGGACAGCTCTATCGTGAAATTCTTGCGATTGCTGATGAACATAGCGGTAAGCTTCCAAATCGTGTGATGTTTTATTTAGATGAATTAGGCACGTTTCCAAAAATTGAAGGCATGGAAGCAATGTTCTCCGCAGGACGTTCCCGAAAAATATCTATCGTAGCAATCATTCAGTCCTTTGCCCAGCTGGAGCAAAACTACGGCAAGCAGGGTCAGGAAATCATCACAGACAATACACAGCTGACTGTATTTGGTGGCTTTGCACCCAATTCGCAGTCAGCTGAAGTTCTCTCAAAGGCACTCGGTGAGCAAACTGTTTTGTCTGGCAGTATTTCTACAGGCAAAGATAATCGTTCCAAATCTTTTCAAATGATTGGCAGACCGCTCATGACAACAGACGAGTTAAAATCCATGCCCAAAGGACAGTTTATTGTGATGAAAACCGGCACGCATCCTATGATTTCACCGCTGAAATTGTTCTTCCAGTGGGGTATTTCTTTTGAGGATACCTATCAATTGCCTGATCGTGCTAGGCGTGCAGTGACTTACATGAGCAAGGGTGAGTTGTTGCGTGAGATAGAAATTAAATATCCGCAGGAGGAAAAAATATCAGAAATTGTGGAGAGTTTAGATGAATTGAATATACCAGAACATCTGCCAAAACGAAAAACTATTGTGAAAACAGGAGGTGGTTAAGTTGCGATTTTGTCGTGAAATTTATGAATATGATTTGCCGCACAGAGCTGTTTCTGTGTATATGTATCTGTCCAACCGTGCTGGACGAAAACGAGAATGTTTTCCATCTGTGCGAACGATTTCAGAGGAACTACATCTATCGAAATCCACGGTATTTCGGGCATTAAAGGACTTGGAAATAGCAGGACTGATTGAAAGAGAAGAACGTTTCCGTCCCTGTGGCGGTCGAAGTTCAACGCTTTACAAATTAAAAATGAAGGGAGGAAAATCAAATGTTTGACTGGATTGGCGATGCCCTTGGATGGGTAGGAGATGCAGTTGGCGATGTTGGTTCAATCATCTCAGAAGCAGTGTGGGATGTGATGCTGCAATGGCTATTCAATACGATTTATGTCACAGCAGCTACATTGTTTTCCATGATAAATGGTATGGCAACCGGCATTTTTGATCTGAATTGGGTACAGGCATTTCTGGACTTGTTTTCCTATTTTGGCTGGTCACTGTTCATTGTAGGTGTGGTAGTCGCTGTGTTTGACTGTGCGTTGGAATATCAGACGGGACGAGCAAATATGCAAGGAACAAGTCTGAATGTCTTAAAAGGGTTTATGGCAGCCGGACTCTTTACGCAAGTGCCGGTTGGACTTTACAAAATGAGTGTTACCTTGCAGTGGATTTTTTCGTTGGATTTGATGAGAGTTTTCAATGGTGCAATCAGCAATGATCTAGGAGCAATGGCGGAAATTACGCTGAAATCCGTCACTTTTACCAGTGGTGTGACGGGAATTTTAACGGTGATTGTACTTGCCTATTGTGTGCTGAAACTGTTCTTTGCAAATATCAAACGAGGCGGCATTTTGCTATGCCAAATTGCAGTCGGCGCATTTTACATGTTCTCCATTCCAAGAGGATATGCCGAGGGATTTAACAGCTGGTGCAAGCAGATTATTGCATTATGCCTGACAACATTTTTGCAGACAAGCCTGATGTTTCTGGGATTGCTGACATGGCAGACAAATATGCTGTTAGGGTTTGGCATCATGTTATCAGCCAACGAAGTACCAAGGATTGCACAGCAGTTTGGATTGGATACCAGCGTAAAAGTAAATATGAGCAGCGTGTCGCATACAGTTGGGACAGCTGTTCGTGCAGGTCAGGCAATTGCTAAAAAGCTGGCATAGGAGGGCATATGAAAACATATATTTATCCGCAAAATCTGAAATCCGGTGCAAAACTGTGGCTTTGGAGTATTCGTGATTTTATCATTATTTGTTTAGGATTGATTCTTTCATCAGTGGTGATTTTGACGCAGTTGTGGACATTTCTCCCCTTTGCCATTACGGCTGCCTATGCTTTTCTGACGATTCGAAAAGAGGAAATTACTGTCATGGACTACCTGTTCTGTGCAGTGAAATTTTTTGTAACAGCACAGCAGCTGTATGTTTGGAGATGATAAGTAAAAATGAAAAATAAAAAATCAACACAAAATCTTTTGGGCTTAGAGACATTCGGTAGGTTTGGACTATGTGTAAACAAAGAAGAACTTGTCTTTTTTCATATCCAGCCAACCAATATCTCGGTACTGTCGGCAGAGCATATGGACGGAAAAATCTATCAGCTGATGCAGCTTCTGAGCTGTGTGCCGAAGCTGGAAATCATTGCACTGGACAATTGTCAGCGGTTTGATGAGAACAAGATTTATCTTAAAAAACGTCTTGCAGAAGAACAAAACCCACAGGTGAAAAGGCTACTACAAGCTGACCTTGTATTCTTAGATCAGATGCAGACGAAGCGTGCAACTGCAAGGCAGTTTCTATTCTGCATTCGTGTACGTAATCTGAAAAAGCAGCAGTCTCAGGCAATCTGTCAGGTTTACAAAACGATTGCAGAGTACGGATTTTCGGTCAGACATATGGAAAAATCCGATTTAAAGCACATGCTCGCAGTCTATTTTCAAAGTAGTATGCAGGGTGAACAAATGCCGGATGTGGAAGGAGAAAACTATTTGGAGGTGCAGAAAAATGACAATATTTCGTAAGAAACAGCCGCTTACAGCTGAGGAAGAAGAACAAATTCGAGTACAGAATTTCTTTGATCGAGTGACGCCAAGCACTATCAAATTTTTCCCAGACCGTTATCTTTGCGGCACAGCTTATCACTGCACTTGGGCGATTCGAGAATATTCACCGACAACAGAAGAACAGGCGATTCTTGCTCATCTGGGTGACAGAAGCGATGTGACCATACGCATTTACAATCGTCTGGTTGACAGTAATGAACAGCGGCAGATGATACAGCATGCTGCCCGAAAGAATCGTATGATGACAACGGTAACGGATGTGACCGAATCCATTCATGCGGAAAGCAATTTGCAGGATGTGGTGCAGCTGATTGCAGAGCTGAGACGAAACAAAGAGCCGCTTTTGCATACGGCTGTTTTTCTGGATTTGAAAGCAGAATCGGAGGAAAAGCTAAAAGAACTGCAGTCTGATATTCGCATGGAACTCACCAGAAGTCATATTTCTATTGATCCGTTGCTGCTGCGTCAGAAAGAGGGATTTCTTTCTGTTCTTCCTTTTGGGAGCAATCAGTTTGGGGCGTTATTTGAGCGAATTCTGCCAGCCAGTTCTGTGGCAAATCTCTATCCGTTGAACTATTCTGGCAAGACTGATTCACAGGGATTCTATATCGGGCGTGACCGCTATGGTACAAATATTCTGGTGGATTTCGATAAAAGGGCGGAGGATAAGACGAATGCCAATGTGTTGATTCTGGGCAACTCCGGTCAGGGAAAAAGCTATTTAATGAAGCTGCTTTTGACCAATCTGCGTGAATCGGGAAAGAGCATTATTGTTTTAGATGCAGAATCAGAATATGAGGATTTGACAAAAAATTTAGGCGGTACTTATCTGGATTTCATGTCCGGACAATACCGCATCAATCCGCTTGAGCCAAAGGCTTGGAATAGTGAACAGGAAGCAGATGAAACGTCTCCGGAAGCATTCCAGAAAGTTACAAAACTGCGTCAGCATATCAGCTATCTGAAAGATTTCTTCCGTGCATACAAGGACTTTTCAGACAGTGAA
This sequence comes from Oscillospiraceae bacterium, assembly GCA_030523195.1. GTDB lineage: Bacteria > Bacillota > Clostridia > Oscillospirales > Ruminococcaceae > Ruminococcus_C. The sequence goes on along the minus strand of JAUNJC010000036.1, from coordinate 7,661 downwards.
ATTGATACGATTGAACTGATGTTGCTAAAACTGTATGCGGAATTTGGACTGACGGACAGCACTAATTTTGACTTTTTGTCACCGAGAGAATATCCTATTATGCAGGATTTATACGATTTAATAGAGGATGAGTACAAGCACTTTGATGACACAAAAAAGCACTTGTATACGGTGGAAATGCTGCAGAATATTTGTCTTGGACTGTACTCCATGTGCAAAGGTGCAGAGTCCATTTATTTCAATGGATATACTAATATTCGTGATGGTGAGATGCTTTGTTTTGGTGTAAAAGGTCTGCTGGATACGAATAAACGATTGAAAGATACGCTGCTGTTCAATGTGCTTTCCTACATGTCTAACCAACTTTTGTGCAAAGGAAATACGGTGGCAAGCATTGATGAATTGTACTTGTTTCTTTCTAACATGACTGCTATTGAATATATTCGCAATGCCATGAAACGTGTAAGAAAGAAGGAGTCGGCAATGATACTGGCATCGCAGAATATTGATGATTTTCTTATTCCAGAAATTAAGGAGTTTACAAAACCGCTGTTTGCAATTCCTACCCATCAGTTTCTGTTTTATGCTGGTAATATTGAGCCGAAAGCCTACATGGATACCTTACAGCTAGAGCAGTCAGAATTCCGTTTGATTCAGCATCCTGCGAGAGGTTCTTGCCTGTATCGATGCGGAAATGAGCGCTATCTTTTGCAGGTGCGTGCGCCGGAATACAAAGAAAAATTGTTCGGGCAGGCGGGGGGAAGATAAAACTGCAGATTAATCACTTGAAAATATCAGCTGAATGTGATATACTAAATAAAAAAACAGAAAGGAGAAATCTATGCGATATCAATTGATGCAAAAAAATATTCCTGTTGCACAGCTGAAAATGCAGGAAGAAACGGGATATATTTTATCTGTTGATGAAGTATATGATGCAAGAAGGATGCCACTTGGTACAATTTTTCCAGATGGCAAAGTAAACTTTTCTGCAGTTTCTCATTGGTGGAAGAAACGCTCTATTCCAATGAGCCGCAGTGGAATTGTACAGGCTCTACACATGCTGCAACTTGATACACCACAAGAACTTCTGACAAAATGTCTTGGTCTGAGTTTGTCTGATCAATACTGGATTCGACCAGAAAATATGCAGCAAAACTGGGAAGAGGTTAATTTTTTTCAGCATGATTTTTCGGAAGATATCGGCAATATTTTATTTGGCAGTAAACCGGGAAGTGATAGTTTAGAAATGCATTCTCCTGATTGTACGGCAGATGGATGGCTGAAAAAGAAGTGGAAAATTGTGAATGGGGAACGTTGTTTGATTAAGGGTGGTTCTAATTTTTTTCAGGAGCCGTTTAATGAAGTTATTGCCAGTATGATTGCAGAGAAATTGCAAATTCCGCATGTGAAATATCAGCTCTCATTCGAAGGGAAAAATCATATGCCGGTTAGTATTTGCACAGATTTTATCACACCGCGGACGGAATTGATAACAGCTTCTGCTGTGAATACAGTGATTCCAATTCATCAAGGCGAAAGCAAATACCAGCATTTTATTCGTTGCTGTGAGAGTTTGCAGATTCCAAATGCACAAAAAAGCTTGGATGAAATGCTGGTGCTGGATTATTTGATTGCAAATCAGGATCGGCATATGGGAAATTTCGGTGTGATTCGCAATGTAGATACGCTGGAATTTGTCGGATTTGCACCACTGTTTGACTGTGGAACAAGTTTGCGCTATGATACTCCAACTGTATATATTGAACCAGATTTAAACGTAGAATCTCAGCCATTTTGTCAGTTTCATGACGAACAGATAGGGCTTGTACAGCATACGGAACGATTTGATTTGTCTGTATTGAAAGATATTTCAAGAGACATAGAAGTGCTGTTCAACAGTGATATGGCTTGTGCATATATTGATGAAAAGCGGCAGAAAAAACTGATAGATGTATTAAAATGCCGAACAGAAATGCTTGAGTCGCATTTTCTTGAAATGACAGAATCAGAAGAAGAAATCGAGTCTTTTGAACAAACACTATAAATAAAAAAGAATAACCTTAAGAAAGCTGACTGCAAAATTGTAGTCGGCTTTTTTGCGCTTAGGAGGTGATTTTTATGCATGCAGCCATCATTGCAGCAGCGAAAAAGCTGATCATTTTGCTGCTGGCAGTGGGCAGCAGTATTGTAAATGCCAGTTCTGGTTTTACCGTCAATCTAACAGCAGAACAAGAAGCTCAAATGTTGCAATTAGATGTAGATGGTCAAATCATTGAAGACACACTAAACAGCATGAATTTGCCGTCAGAAATCCTGAAAGCACAGGTGATCTACGCTACCTATTTTCAAAATGTACCGAAAGACAGTGACTTTTTTTCGTCTTACTGTTCACTGTTTCAAACGGCAAACGGTGATATGCAGTTGTTGACTTCTATGCCGAATGAATCCTATGGTTTGTCCATTTCTTATGATGAATTTATGCGTTCCTATGCCATTATTCGAAACGTGCACATTGATAAGAATTTGTTTAGCGATACTACAACGAAAAACAATATCGACCTTGCAGCATGGGCTTGGAACGCCTATGAATCGCAGTGGGGATATGTTCCTTGCACCAATGGTGAGATTTTCACAGAAGAAAAGCTTGCACAGTTGCAGGCACAGAATCCTGATTGGTTAACAGAGGACTGTCGAAAGTGGCTGAATCGCCGCACAGTAGACAATGAAAATCTGCTGAAATCCTATCTTTGCTATGACTGGAATTTAAAAGAAATGAATACTGATGGCAGCACAATTTCGTATCTTTCTACAAATGAGTGGATTTCTATTTCGGAGCAAAGCGGCAGCATGTATACCCTACCGGATACGATTGGAATCGCTTTATTAGACGGCGAAACAGTTGGAATTTATGTAGGAAATGGCGAAGTCATCTATGCGAAATCAGTGGTGGATGGTGTAGTAAAAGAGTCTCTTTCAGAGCGAAACTGGACAAGCTGGTTCTATGTGACTGATGTATACTATACACAGACGGCAATCGAATTCCAGTCATATGACCCAAATATCAAGAACAATCTTGACCTTGTGCAGTGGGCAATGCAGGCACAGGAATCTGGATGGGGTTATGTTTACGGTACGTATGGGAACGTACTGACAGAAGAAGTTTTGCAAGACAGAGCCAGTATTTTTGGAAATGAGGTTACCGATTATCTGGATTTCATTCATCAATATTGGATGGGTAAACGAACAGTGGATTGCATCGGACTCATTAAAAGTTATGGTTGGTATGATAATTCTAGCGGAGAGATTTTAATTGGTGCAAATGGCATGGCAGATGTAACTGCAAACGGAATGTTTGATACAGCAACAGTTAAAGGAACGATCGATACGATGCCGGAAGTGCCTGGACTTGCAGTCTGGCATGACGGTCATATCGGCGTTTACATTGGAAATGGTGAAGTAATTGAAGCCATGGGAACGCAGTATGGTGTTGTAAAAACGCAGCTTGCAGGTCGTGGCTGGACGCATTGGTTGCAGATTCCGTATATTGCATATGCAGAGTGAAAGGAGTTTTTTAATATGAAAAAGCAGATTTCTGTCAGTGTGGAGAGTGAAAAATTCTCTGCCCTGACCATGTATTTAGAGCAAAAAAATATGCACCTGACCGAAGAAATGGACAAGTGCATTGAGAATTTATATCAGAAAAATGTGCCGCAGAATGTACGTGAGTTCATTGAATTACAGCTGTTAGAAAAAGAAATTCAGAGGGAGAATCGTAGAACAAAATCCAAGTCCAAGCTGGAGCCAGCTTGACCGCAATTCCCCACCCAATAATACCAACTAATAATGATAGAGTTGTCACTGCCCTCCCCAGGGAGGGTTGTAAGGTAAATTAGGAAATGAAGTATTTCCCTCTATGTAAGCAAACGTGTGCCCTCGTGTGCGATTTTGTCATCATAGGTAGGGTAACTTTACCCTTGTATGCAATGACGCAAACGTAAGCGAAATTTGAAGCTCTTTCGGAAAATCGCTGAAACAAAATTGTATTAGGTTTGCCGAAATGCAATCGGAAGATTTTGTTGCAGGTTAAAGTTTTGGCGTCTGAAGCTGCCAAAACATTGGACAGCAGCCGGCAAAGCCGACTGCATTGCGAGCTATTTTCACTTTTCGGCGTTGGAGTCAAAATGGAGGTTTTACAGAAATCATGGAGTCAAAAATATACAAAAATAAGAATTCTCCGCAGGATTGCGGAGATTTGAGTACGGTCAAATCAGAAAAAATCAAGTTTCCGCTGTATCTGCATCCTTGTACGATGGAGCAAGTGGAGATGCTCTACAAATCAGATAACTGTACCTCTAAAACAGAATTTTTGGAGAAAGCGATTCGATTTTACTGTGGCTATTTGCAGAGCGAATGTGCGACGGATTTTATTGCACCTCAGCTGTCAGCAATGGTAGATGGAATCGTCAAAGGAACAGAGCAAAGACTTTCCCGTGGGCTGTTCAAGGTTGCTGTTGAACTTGGAGCTATCACACATTTGCTTGCTGCAGTGCATGAAGTCGATGATGATACACTCCGCAAACTTCGTGCTATGTGTGTGGATGAAGTCAAACGCATTAATGGTGTAATTAACTTTGAAAAAGCTGTGCGCTATCAGCGGAGGGATGATTGATGGCACGGCTCATTGTCACAAGCAGATTTCTGAAGAAAGGTTCTGCGAAGATCAAAAATTATGTGAAGTATATTGCGACTCGTGAGGGCGTTGAAGTGCGTGATCAGACTGTCACAGACAAAAATGCTCCAGCTACAGAAAAACAGCTGGAGTTGATTCAATCTCTGATAAATGACTTTCCACAAGCAAAACAATACCTTGAGTACAGTGACTTTCAAAGTACAAAAACAATAGAAAATGCGTCAGAATTGATTGCAGTGGTGGTGGAACGAAATGCAGATGTTATTAGTAACCGACAGAACTTTGTCGGCTACATGGCATTGCGTTCTGGTGTGGAGAAACGTGGTTCACACGGATTGTTTACAGATTCCGATGCACCAATCGTACTGGATCAGGTTGCAAAGGAAATTGCAAATCATAAGGGAAATGTATGGTCTCATGTGGTTTCACTTCGTAGAGAAGATGCGATAAGGTTAGGGTATGATAACTCTGATGCCTGGCGTGAGCTTGTGAAGCGACATGTTGTTGACATCGCCGAGCAGACAAAAATTTCACTGAAAAATCTGCGCTGGTATGCAGCCTTTCATGATACCACACATCACCCACACATTCACTTGATTGTCTATTCTTCTGACCCGAAGCAGGGATTTCTAACAAAGCAAGGTATCAATAAAATCCGCAGTAAGTTTGCAAATGATATTTTTCATGACGAGTTACAGTCGTTGTATCAGGAGCAGACAGTTCGAAGGGATGAGCTGAAACAGGGATCTAGAGAACAAGTAAAAAATATCGTAGCTGCACTTAAAAATGATTCTGTTGATAATACAGTGCTGGAAGAATTAGTACATAAATTGCATTTGCAACTTAGGCAGACAAATGGAAAGAAAGTATATGGATACTTGCCGAAGTCTGTGAAGGAAACAGTCGATGCTATTTTTTCTGAGCTTGCAAAATGTCCTGAAATTAATTTTCTTTATGAAAAGTGGTGTGAACTTGAGCGTCAAAAATACAAGACGTATACACTCAAAGAAAAAGAGTTACCTTTCCTGACAGAAAATAAATCGTTTCATTCTATTCGCAACGAAATTATTCGGCAGGTTTTGCAGATTGAGCATACCGCACTGGAGCAAAATGAAAATTCACTCACAAGGGAGAATTCTGTCTATATGACAAATACAGTTTGCAGTCTGGTATCATCGCTGGCAAGCTGCATTGCGGATGATTATGACCAGAAATTCTTTTCCGGTCGAGCGGCTGTTGACCGTAAGCTGCGGCAGATGATTCGTCAGAAAAAACAAGCACTGGGCTTGAAAAGTGAGCCAAAGCAAAATCAGGATTTGGAATACTAAGTGGCATAGGGGTGGTGTCACTGAGCTACAACAAGAAGTAGAAAGTTTAATTTATTTATATCATAGCAGAAAGAGAAATATTTTATGCACACTGTAAAGTTACAAGTAACTTAGAAAACAGTGTGCATTTTTTCGTCAATTCCGTCCATACACGTCAGGTTTTTCAAGATAAAATTCGATGGATTTTGCTATTATTATATCATATTTTAGAGAAATGTAAAGGGGTTTCTCAAATTTTTTTGAAAAAGTGCGGTGAAATACTGTTTTTCAACATTAAAATCAAGCTGTTTCGCCGTCTGAAAAACAGTCAGGAGGTTTCGATTATGTCAAAAAGAGGAAGCAATATTTACAAGCGCAAGGATGGTCGATATGAAGGACGTGTGCCGATTGGATACAAAGAAAACGGCATGCTGAGGTACAAATCTGTTTATGCAAGAACACTTTCAGAAGTCAAAGAAAAAATGGCACAATGCTATACTGTACGTCAGAAACAGACAATTTCTAACATAAAGTTGACAGTTCGAGATGCTGGGCTAGAATGGCTTTCTTCTGCAAAATTGCGTGTAAAACCGGCAAGCTATGCAAATTATGTAAACATTGTTTTCAAACATATTTTGCCTGTACTAGGTGGTGAATATTTTTCAACGCTGACCACACAAAAATTGAACAATTTTATTCACAGTAAGTTACAGTTTGGTCGGTTGGATGGTCGAGGCGGATTATCTGCAAAAACTGTTCGGGATATCATGACTGTATATCGTAGCATAGAACAATATGCAGTGCAGGAATATGGCGTAAAAACTACACATTTCACTATGCATAAAATTCAGAAGAAACAGCTGGATGTACTAAATCCTTCAGAGCGAAAACGACTGGAGCAGTATCTTCTGCATAATTTGACAAACACAAATTTAGCGATATTGCTGTGCTTGTTTACAGGTTTGCGTGTTGGAGAACTTTGCGGATTGACTTGGGGTGATATAGATTTTTCATCAGGTACACTTTCTGTTCAAAGAACTGTTCAGCGAATCAACAAACGTGGAAGTTCTGAAGTCGTCATTGGCTCACCGAAAAGTAAGACATCTATACGCACAGTACCGATTCCATCATTTTTGCTGGAGTTATTATCGCAAAGAAAAAAAGACAGCAAATTATTTTTGATTTCCGGTACGGCAAAGCCTGTTGAACCAAGAACAGTGCAGTATCGTTTCAAGGCTGTTTTGAAAGCTTGTCAAGTGCGAAATATTCCATTTCATTTACTTCGTCACACTTATGCAACCGTTTGCATTGCAAATGGTTTTGACCCTAAGACTCTGAGTGAGTTGCTTGGACATGCTGATGCAAGCATTACACTCAATCGCTATGTGCATTCTTCTATGCAGATGAAGCAGCAGTATGTGAGCCGTCTGTGTTTATCCGCTTAATTTTTTTACCGTCAAAGTTTTGTCCTTTGAATTTCAAAATATATTGCAGTTTCGATATATTTTTGTACTTGCTTCATGTATGGACGGAATTGACGAAAAGACAATCTCTTTTTTAAAATATTATATTACAATAAAAATTGTTTATTCAACTTGATTTTTGTAAATATTTGTGGTATGATTTTGACAAAAGGGAGGGATATAGGATGATTCGGATTG
>JAUNJC010000035.1 GCA_030523195.1 Oscillospiraceae bacterium | reverse complement strand
ATATTACGCCATAGGGGGCGTTTTTCTGCTGTCTGTACAAATTGGGGCGGTGCAAAAGTCAAGACGGTTGTTTTACTATATTGATTTTTCTTATTTTCCTGCTAACATTCAGGAAAAACGGTTCCTTCATTTCCGTTTCAGCTTACTCAGCTTATCAAAAAAGTTTTCCCGTTTGCTGTGATTCTTATCATCCAAAGAATCATCAAAATCCTTCAGCAAATCCTTCTGCTTTTTCGTCAGTTTCTTTGGTACTTCTACGGTTACAGTCACATACTGATCACCCCGTGCATCACGCCGCAGCATCTTCACGCCCTTGCCACGCAGCCGGAACTTCGTACCGCTCTGGGTTCCCTCTGGGATTTCATACTTCACATCGCCGTCAATGGTTGGCACGGTAATTTCTGCCCCCAAAACCGCCTGTGCATAGGTGATCGGAATGTCACAATAAATATCGCTGCCATCCCGTTCAAACAGCGTATGCGACTGCATTTGTACCGTTACGTATACATCACCAGCCGGTCCGCCGTTTAAGCCAGCATCCCCTTTGCCGCTGATCCGAATGGTCTCACTGTCATTGATCCCTGCCGGAATATTCAACTCCAGATTTGCTGTATTGCGAATGCGTCCGCTGCCCTTACACTTACTGCACGGATTGGTGACAATCTCTCCCCGTCCGCCGCAGCGGCTGCATGGTCTGGTGCTGGAGATGACACCAAACGGTGTCCGCTGGTTCGTCTTGACGCTGCCACGGCCATTGCACTCCGGACAAGTTTGTTTCTTTGTATTGCTGTCTGCTCCTGTTCCATGACACTGCGGACATGCATCCATATGAGCAAAACTAATGGTCTTTTTCACACCTTGACAGGCTTCCATGAAGCTAATGCGAACATCTGTGTGAATATCGCCGCCCCTTCTTGGTGCATTGGCATTGGAGGCTGCACTTCTGCCACCGCTGCTAAAACCGCCAAAACCGCCGAAGATGCTCTCAAAAATATCGCCCATATCGCCAAAACCGCCAAAGCCATCGGCTCCGCCTGCTCCGGCAAAATTCGGATCGACACCAGCATGCCCAAACTGATCATATCTGGCACGCTTATCCGCATCCGACAAGACACCATATGCCTCATTGACTTCCTTGAATTTTGCCTCTGCCTCTTTGTCCCCCGGATGGAGATCCGGATGGTATTTTCTCGCCATAGCCTTAAAGGCCTTCTTGATTTCCTCCTCAGAAGCCCCCTTTTGCAGCCCCAGCACTTCATAATAGTCCCGTTTTTCTTCTGCCATCGTCCCCAGCTCCTTCCTGCTTAATTCTTCCTGCCGTATCTGTTCAGCAGACCGATTTTTCAAGATTTATACCAAGCTCCTATTGCAAATGATGAATTTGCAATATCGGCAATCCTTGCCGGTGACGGCTTTGCCATCAAGAGCCGCCGTTCATACTGTCCTTACAAAGCCGCAGGCTTTGCAGCCGCTTTTGGCGGCATTGCAAACAACATGGTTGTTTGCAATAGGGGACAGTATACCATACACAACATGCGGGACGAATGATAGATTCGTCCCGTATGCCGTTCTTTTCCCGCTGTTTTCTGCGGTTTACACTTCCTTGTAATCGGCATCAATGACGTCGTCATCTCCACCATTGCTGCTCGTATCTGCACCGGCATTGCCGCCCATGTTGCTCATATCCGGACCGCCTGCCTGTGCACCGCCTGCCTGCTGATACAGCTTAGAAGACAGATCATACAGTGTCTTCTGCAATGCATCGCTCTTTTCCTTAATCAGAGCAGTATCTGTTCCCTTTAATGCTTCCTTCAGGTCATTGCACTTTGCTTCTACATCAGACTTTTCAGAAGCCGGAACTTTATCGCCCAGTTCTTCCAGTGTGCTCTCGCACTGCATTACCATGTTTTCAGCGTTGTTTCTGGTATCTACCTCGTCCTTCCGCTTCTTATCTTCTTCTGCATACGCTTCTGCTTCCTTAACTGCCTTGTCAATATCTTCCTTAGACATATTGGTAGAAGAAGTAATGGTGATGTTCTGCTCCTTACCAGTACCCAAATCCTTAGCAGAAACGTGTACAATACCGTTTGCATCAATATCGAAGGTTACTTCAATCTGCGGTACCCCACGCCGAGCCGGTGCAATACCATCCAGACGGAATGTGCCCAACTGCTTGTTGTCTCTTGCAAATTCCCGCTCACCTTGCAGCACGTTGATATCTACAGCGGTCTGATTGTCAGCAGCAGTGGAGAAAATCTGGCTCTTCTTGGTCGGAATGGTCGTATTTCTCTCAATGATCTTGGTGCAAACACCGCCCATGGTTTCCAGACCCAGTGACAACGGGGTAACATCCAACAGCAGCAGACCATCCTTGACATCGCCGCCAAGCACACCGCCTTGATAAGCTGCACCCAATGCAACACATTCATCCGGATTGATACCCTTGAACGGTTCTTTGCCCAGTTTCCGGCGAACGGCTTCCTGTACAGCCGGAATTCTGGAGGAACCGCCGACCATCAGCACCTTGTTCAGTTCAGATGCACTCAGACCACTATCAGACAATGCCTGCTGTACCGGACCCATCGTAGCATCTACCAGATCCTTGGTCAGTTCATTGAACTTTGCAACGGTCAATGTCATATCCAAATGCTTTGGACCCGTTGCATCTGCGGTGATAAACGGCAAGTTGATGTTAGAAGAAGTGGTAGCAGACAATTCAATCTTTGCCTTTTCTGCTGCTTCCTTCAACCGCTGCATTACCATCTTATCCTTAGAAAGGTCAATGCCTTCTGTCTTCTTAAATTCTGCTACAATCCAGTCAATAATTCTCTGGTCGAAATCATCACCGCCCAGACGGTTATTACCAGCAGTTGCCAGTACCTGCTGAACGCCTTCGCCCATTTCAATGATGGAAACATCGAACGTACCGCCGCCGAGGTCATATACCATAACCTTCTGGTCTTCTTCCTTATCAATTCCATAAGAAAGTGCTGCTGCGGTTGGTTCGTTGATAATTCTCTTTACGGTCAAACCAGCAATCTGACCAGCATCCTTAGTTGCCTGCCGCTGTGCATCTGTAAAGTAAGCCGGAACGGTGATAACCGCTTCTGTTACAGAAGAACCCAAATAGGCTTCTGCATCTGCTTTCAGCTTTTGCAGAATCATGGCAGATATTTCCTGCGGTGTATATTTCTTGCCGTCAATTTCTACCTTGTAATCAGAACCCATGTGCCGCTTAATAGACGAAATGGTACGTTCTGGATTGGCAACCGCCTGCCGCTTGGCAACCTGACCTACCAGACGTTCACCATTCTTTGTGAAACCAACCACAGATGGTGTTGTTCTCGCACCTTCTGCATTCGGAATCACGACGGCATTACCGCCCTCCATAACTGCTACGCAAGAGTTTGTTGTACCCAAGTCAATACCAATAATCTTTCCCATAGTAATACTCTTCCTTTCCTCATTCGTCCATCCTGTAGATGGACGCACATTGCAATTTTATTTTTGATTTGCTGTCCTTGACAGCAGAAATTTATGAAAACGCTGAAAAGCGGTCTATCATACTGCCACCTTTCCAGCCGATTTAAGGAAACAAATTGCAGTCAGTCAAATACTACACTGCAACCGCAACCATTGCCGGACGAATCAGCCGATCCCCCAGCAGATAGCCCTTCTGGTAAACTGCACAAACCTTGTTCTCTTCAAATTCTGTGTTATCCATCTGTTTAATGGCATTGTGCAGATTCGGGTCAAATTCGACTCCAACCTCTGCAATTTCCTTAACGCCCATCTGTTCCATTGCTTTTTGCAGCTGGCTGAACGTCATCTCAATGCCCTTTTTATAAGCTTCATCGCTGCACGCTGCCTCCATAGCACGTTCAAATGTATCCACCACTGTCAACAATGATTTGATACAGTCTGCTTTGGCATCGCCATAAATTTTCTTCTTTTCCTCTGTTGTACGATTTCGATAGTTTTGGTACTCTGCCATCAGCCGCAAATGCTGATCCTTTTGATCTGCCAATGCTGCTTCTGCTTTTTCCAGTGCCGCTTTCAGCTCTTTTTTCTTCATATGCTGATCTTCTTCCGTTGTAGATTCTGCTGCTTCTGCGGTCTCTTCCGCAGCGATTTCCGGTTCTGCTTCTACTGCTTCTGCCGATGCTTCTGTAGCAGCCTCCGTCGCAGTATCCTGAACGGTTTCCTCTGCTTCCGCCTGTTGCTTTTTTTCCGTATTTGGTTCCATTCCAGCGTCCCTCCTATTCGTTGTCCGCTTCGTCATCCTCTTCGGAAATCAGATGCGAAAGCTTTTCGGTAAAGTATTCTATATAGGGAATAATCTTTGCATAATCAAGCCGCATCGGACCAATGATCCCAAGCGAACCGACCGCTTGTTTTCCCTTCTGGTATTTTGAAACAATCATACTAGAGTTGCCAATGACAAACCGATCTCCCTCTTGTCCAAAGACCACTTTAATACCGTGGAACGAATCATCCAACAAACCACGTAATTCGTTCTTGTGGGAAATAAACTGTACCACTTCTGCCTGATTCAAATCCTGACAGGAGAGCAAGTTTTGTTCTCCGCTGACATATACTTTATTTTCCTGCAAGTCCCGTGACATTTCACAAACGCCCTGCACCAGCGGAGAAAGTGCCATCATATAGGCACCCACAGCGGTAATCATTTGATCCATCCGTTCTTCGGACAGTTCCGAGACGGAAACGCCCTGCAAATTCTCTTCCATAAAATGCCGAAAGAACTGCATATGTTCTTCCGTAAGGTCAAATTCCAACCGACATGCTTTGTTTTTTATGGTACCATTAGATGTAATCAGCAGCACTACATACAGCCGCTTTCCCGTTGGAATGACTTCTACTTTGGAAATCACGGAATATTTCGGTGCAAAATCAGATACCACTGTTGCACATTTCGTGATCTCTGCCAACGCCGTGGTAGCACTCTGAATCAGCAGATCTTCCGTCATCTGCGATTCATCTCCCAACATAGCATCCAACCGCTCCCGTTCCGATTCTGGAAGCGTTTCCTGCTGTACAACCTGTTCAATATAGAATCGGTAACCACTGTAGGTGGGAACCCTGCCGGCAGAAGTGTGTGGCTGTTCCAGATATCCTAATTCCTCTAACACTGCCATATCATTCCGTACCGTCGCCGCAGAAACATGAATCTGTGGCAACTGGGAGATCATTTTAGAGCCGACTGGTTCGCCAGTTTGGATATATGCTTCCACAACTGCAAGCAATACATTTTTCTTTCTGGCATCCATCCAATTGCCTCCCTTCCTGCTGGCAGCTATTGTTTTGAAGTGTTAGCACTCATTCTCTCTGAGTGCTAATATAAATTTATCACGATTCTGCTCAATTGTCAAGGACTTTTCAAAAAATTGTATAGTTGCACAATTAAAAGTAAAAAGATCCATCTTTCATTATCATTTTTTACAAATTACAAAACCCGTTCCAACGAATTTTCTTCTCTTGCAACGCTTTTGCATACCATCAAAAACATTAACACAGTTACTCTATTGAAACAACAAAATCTTTTCAACGGTTCAAAAAGAAAATATCATTTTATCTGCTTTCCTTCTGAAAAAAATTACTATTGACAAATCCGGAAAAATATGCTATGATTTTTGTAAACCAAAATAAAATAAAAAAGTTTACGAAAAGAGGTTTTTACGATGTCATCATCCTCCATCCGCAGTCTTTGTCAAATTGCCCTATTCGCTGCTATTCTTGCTGTTTTGGCACAAATCAGCATTCCCATGCCAAGCGGCGTGCCCATCACGCTGCAAACACTGGCAGTTGGTCTCTGTGCCAGCTGCCTCGGATGGAAGCGAGGCGGCGTTGCTGTTCTGGTTTATCTGGCACTTGGTGCAGTGGGCATTCCTGTTTTTGCCCAGTTCACTGGCGGCATTGCAAAATTTGTCGGTGTAACCGGCGGTTTTCTTTGGGGATTTTTGCCGATGGCAATCCTCTGCGGTGCCGGTGCGGCTCTACAGGAATCTGCAAAAAATAAAATCGCTGGTGGTATCAGCTGCGTGCTGCTGCAAGCAGTCGGGTTGCTGGTATGCCATTTCTGCGGTGTCCTGCAATTTTCCATTCTAGCAGGAAGAGGGTTCTGGAGCAGTGCCCTTCAAGTTTCTGTCCCCTATTTACTAAAGGATAGTATTTCCCTGATTGTTGCATTTTTTGCAGCAAAGGCACTATGTAAAATTCTGGATCACGCACACATCTCCCTGCATCCGAGCCAGACCAAATAAAAAGCCTGATGCCATGTCATCATGACACAACAAGCAAAAAACGGAAAGCAGACAGCCTGATCTGCTTTCCGTTTTTTGTAATCTTCCATCTATCTTTATCGCTTTTGTATCCGTTCCCGCAGCTCCTGCAACCGTTTTTTCACATTTGGTGTATCCAGATAGCGTTCCAAATGTTCTTTTAACGGCACACCGGAACGAAATGCAAATAAAAATCGCCGCTTTTCGCCATTCTTCTCCTTGCTTGCCAAAATATTCGCTTTCAGTTCTTCCAGCCGAACAACAATCTGATGTTCGGCAGCAAACAACCGAATCCGCCGCACCAATCGCAAAGAGTACACCAAATCCAATATAAAAATCCCAAAGAAAAAACCGATAAGAAATGAAAATGCCAAGTTTTGTGCCAACCATTCCAAGCTGTTTAAAATATAAGGATGAATAAAGAAATAATAAATCGCACTGAGCAGCAGCCAAAAGAACGAGAACAGCGGACAGATAATCCCCTGAATATTTCCCCATTGATCACTGTAATCCCATAATTTAATGTTCATACCCCTGATGAAAATCAAACCAGCAATATATTCAATCAAGGTAATACAAATCGCCATCACCAAAAATAACACCAATTTCTGCACCACATGATTTTTAATTGGCAAATATGGTTCTAATCGTGCCAGCAGATACAACACACTTAAACTAAATCCATAAAGCGGTAAGTACGGACCGATCAGAAAGCCCGGATTGAGCCATTTATGTGTGACAAAATGCCGGAAGAGTACTTCCAAACACCATCCCAAAATACTCCCGACTGCAAAAAGAAATGCAATTGTTAAAAATATATTCATAAATAACGTCCCTTCTATCCATGTATTCTTTTTTATTATACAAGAATTGTGTTCTTTTTGCAAGTCAAACGAAAAAAAACTGATGAAAATGAAACAAATTCTCTTGATTTGTTGTGCCATCAATTGGAAGTATTTTGGAACGCATCAAAATAAAGTGACACGGTGGTTGTCATTCCCTGCTGTGTACCTTTCCAAGTAATCGCAGAAATTCGTCCCTCCTGTACACCATCTTTTACCGTCAGACAATCATTCAAATCACACTGTACCAATCCAGAAAGCGTAAAATACTGCTGAAACCAGCCATTTTGTGCGACATTGGAACGAAACTCCAACGCTTTCTGTGGATTATACAAATAAGAACGATCAAACGCAATCTGCTTATGCCGCAACTGATAAACCGCTTCTGCCTGTGGATTGACCAGCGAAAATTTATTGTAACTGCCGTCCACATCCTGCATATGAAAATGGCTAATCATACGACTATAACACCGTTTTGTACCATAAGAAATGGTCTGTCCCGTCTGAATATGCAGTGTTCTGGGAGCGTCCGGCAAATGCAAGCAAACTTGATTGGCTGCCCGAATATAAGGATACCGTTCCAATAGCTTATAGCAAAGCGTGACCACACCATCCCAAACCGGAATATGCTCCTTGAAATAAACATAGTTACTGGTATCTCCATTCGATTCCCATGTAATGGCAGACGGAAAGGTATAATATCCAGAAAGCAATGTATCCACAGAAAGATTCGGATACAAGCCCGGTTCTAACTCGTTATGCAGCAATAACTTCGTAAATCCATAAGATAAAACTGTCAGAATGGTGGCTGTTTCCGCTGTTTGCACAGTCATTTCTTCTAAACTGCCCTCATGCAGGATACGACTACCATACTGTACTACAATTCGACCAATCGTACCAAACTGCTGCAATCCGCCAGTATCCAACTGTGCGGAAAATGCAGTATAAGGTGTATAGACCTCCTTTTTCAACTGAAAGGATAAAATTTCTGTAAATACATAAGATGCGCCTGTTGTATTATAAATGGTAACGGTGAGTGCCATTTTCTCTCTCCTTTCCACAAATGATTATAGAATTGTTGAAAACAATTATTTTATGCACTGCCTGCCTGTAACTGATTGACCAGACATTCCAACTGACAAGCCACTGTTGCAGAACAGCCATTCTCCTGTATAACATACTTTGTCATCTGACACATACTATATCGTATCCCATCCAGTTCTATCGTAAACCGCTTATTTTCTGCCAAATAGGTTTCCAACTCCAGCATCAGGGCAGAAGGCGGATCGGTTCGCAAAAACCGGCCTTCCAGATGCAGCCGTCTTGCTCGAATCGCATGATTGGTGAAAATCGTTGCACCTTCTACTGTCGTTCGCTCGGCAAATTGCCGGATACCAGTCACCTGATATTGATCAACATAAAAAACATGATTGCCAATGGTCACTGGAAACGTTCGCTTTTCCTGCAAGGTACAATGATATGCCATTGTTATTCCACCTCCGCTTCCGTTTCCTGTGCATCCGGCTGCAAAATGCCTTGTACATGACAGGTTACTGTCATCGTCTGTTTTTGCAGCAGCGTTTCTGTTTTCGGTGCAGAAAAGGTAACTGTCTGCACCCGACAACTCTGCAACAAGACTGGTAAAATGCATTCTGTAAAATAGGCATACAGCTGTTCTAAACCTGCCTCCACCGACAGCAGCAATGTCACCGTCACCTTGGCAGAAAAGGGAATCTGCACCTGCTCCGCACGGAAAATTGGCAGTTCTGTCGTATAGCTCTGAAGATTTAACACCAAAAATGGTGACTGTTTCTGCGAAACAGCGATATGGTCATACGCTGTGTAGACCGGTATCGAAATTGGTTTCAGCTGCGTTTGCAGCTGCTGTAGAATCTGTGCAATCATCCGTTGTGTTCTCCTCTCCAGCGGTTTTCGTTCGGCAAAAGCAAAATTGTGTATCCAATAGCCATGGACTGCAAAATTGCCGATACTGCTCTTGCAGCTGCTTTGCAGCAGAAATTTGCTTGGTACGATCTGCCTGCTGCGGTACGGTTCCAGCATAAGTACAGGCTAGTTTATCCTGCACTGCCTGCAAAGTCTGATAATGGCAGTTCGCAATGGCAGCTGCCAGCAAATGAAGTGGCTGTGCCGCTGGATCTGCATCGGGCTTTAAGGCGGCAAGCACTTCATCTATAGCAGACAGAATCAAACTCTCATATGCTTGCACATCATCCAGCTGCGTCAGCATTTGAAAGAATACACGCACCATTTCCGGATACATACGCTTTTCCTCCTCTATCGTTTGATCTTCCATTTCACTTCATCTGAAACTGCTGCAAGGTTGCTTCTGGTTTCTTCTCAGCTGGTTGCAGCTGAGAATTGCCCTGCTGTTGTGTTTCCTGCCGCAGCTGCTGCCGAAGGGAAAACAGTTCCGACAATGTCATCCGTTCTGCTGCTTGTAGCAAGCTTTTCTGCAACGGCTGCCCACTGAGATAACAGAGTGTTACAATCTCCTTTCGCACATCGGCTTCTGCTGCTGCCAGCTGTGCCTGCTGACTTTGCAGCTGCTTTTGCAGCACGGCAACCCGTTCACTCTCTGCTTTTCCTCCGTACTGCTTTGTCACACCTGCCTGCCGCTGTGCCGGAACGGCAACAAAACTCCATTCATAGGCATCTGTAATATCAGAAAGCACGGTATGACAAAGCATTCCCTGATACAGTTCTCCCTGCACATGCGGACAGCCACCCGTCCGCCGATCTTTTCCGCAAACAGAACAGGTATGGGAAGTCGCTGTACAGGAAACACTGACTTCTTTTTTAATGCCGGCATCAATCTCCCGAATCAAATCCTGATTGCTGTCCGTCCGTACCATATAGGCACTTCCTTTCAGACAAGTATAGGGTTCTCCCGTGCTGGTATGCTGTTCTGAATGGGTTTCCAGACGAGTCGAAAAAATCCGTGCCGTCTGGTTGGTGCCAGATGGATTGTGGTCAAAAATACCAGTCTTTCCAACAAACAGTGTTTTCATGGTCTGTAAAGCAGACAGAGAAAACCGTTCAAAATCTCGGTCAATTTCATTGTCACAGAGCAGCACATCAAAAATATAGACCTCATCGGCACTATGTGCCCTTCTGGTAAACTGATTGAGTGCCTGTAACAGTTCCTTCTGCGGTGCTATGGGTTCCATAAACATTCTCCTTTCACATCCTGACATCTACAACAGCAGAAACAGGACGGCAGAAATCGGCTGTCGTCCCATTCCCTGCAAAAAGTCGGTCTGCTTAAACCGTCATCTTATGAACGGCATCTTTCATCAACACACGGAATCCACACTGCAAGGAAACCGTAATCAAATCCAGCTGACTTTCAATCAACCGATCGGTTTCCAGAATCAGGTTAGAACCGGTTACCATTTCCATTGCAAAATTTTTGTCTAACCCAATGATCACATTGTCACTCATCTGCGGTACTTTGCAAAGAATCGTCCCGAATGGTAAACGCACCTGTGCCTGCTCCACTGGTACAACATCCTCCATCTCTGTCATCGCCAAAATCGTTGCAGCAACCTTCGGCGATACCAGCAGCGTATTCATGTTATAGGTGGTAAACTTCCCATAAAGCGTTGCAAGATCACTATAAGCCAGCGCACTACCTGCCTTTGTACTGCTGGAACCAGCCGATGCAGTCAGTGTTGCAATTGCCTGCTGCATCAAAGCCTGTGCCAGCTGCATTCCCACACTCCGCAGGAACACCGCAAATACATCCAATCTCTGCTGCCGAACCGCCTCATAAGAAGCCTTTACCGCTCTGCCATACTTGTTCAGTGTCAATGCACTGGAAGCCTCTAAAATCGTGGAGGCTTTCAAGGCACTGCTCTGCGAAACAGATGTGCTATAGCTGTCCGTTTCTGTAATGGTACAGCCCAGATACTGGCTGCTGTCCGTATGCGTTTCCACTGCTGTCACTTCTGACAGCATGGCAGCATCCATGCCCTGCTGCACTGCACGGCGAACAAATTCTGGAAACAGAACGGCACTTTCTGTACTGGTAAAGAACTTTTCCACACGATCGCACTGCGGACCACTGATCCGAATGTCAAATCGCTTCAGCTGCCGTTCATAGGCATCCAAACCGGCAAGCGGTGTTTCAGCATACTGTGCAGACGGGTCAAGCCCCTCCAATGCCTGTACAAAGTTCTTATTGGTCAGATGATACAAACCCTTTTCTAATGTCACATTCTGATACATATGCATTTCTCCTTTTTCATCATTTTATTTTTCCAGACTTTGTTCAATCTGCATTGCCTGCGCATTGTGCAGTCTTGCCAGAGCCTGTTCTGTTTCATCCTGCAAATTAATGGAATCCCATTCCACAGTGACCTCAGCAGCAGAACCAATTGTCCGCAAAAATGCGGTGCAGACCTGTTGAATCACTGGTGTCAGCAAGCGGCGGTAATACTCCAATTCAGAAGTCAAAATATCCGCCTGCTGGGCACTCATCCGCTCCGTAGAAGACCAGTTCAGCCCCAACAGAAACGGCGGAATGGAAAGTTTGGAGACAATCTGCTCCAACAGCTGCCGTACCGGTACTTCCGTATCCAAAAGCGGATTTTCTGCACCGATTACTTTGATATCCACATCTCCGGCACAGATAAAATCTCTTACCTCGCCGCCTGCACTGGCACGCATACCAGCAGCCCATTCCCTTGCAATGGTCTGTGCCCGTTCTGTTGTATAGGCACGTTCTGTCGGATCATTAGAAGGGTGATACGTCACTGCATAGCGAATATTGCCAATGCGATCGTAATTTTGCCCGATACACTCATAAATTCGCAGCAGAATACTACAAAGTGCCGGCGTCCCATGTAAAACAGATACGCCATAAATCTTTCCTGCCGGCGGATGCAAAGCACTGAACAGCAGCCGTTCCGGATGCGGTAAGGGATGCAGCTCCGAGGAACCATCTGCCGTTCGCAAATAGAACTGTCTGCCATTTCGTCCCGGACGCAGGCAAACCAAATCCGGTTCTGCACAGTGCAGCCCAGTTATACAACGGCTGCGGCTGTCTACTAAAATTTCTCCCAATGCATTGCCGCAAGTCAGTAAACTATCCAAAAAGCGATCGGTAAAAGACTGCAAAGACTGTCCGCTGCTATCACATGGCACTTTTTGCACAAAAGTATCCAACTGTTTTTGCACTGTCTGATCAGATGCCGCAACGGTATAACTTCCCGTCAACCGTACAATCTTGCTCAAGGCGGCATCTATGATCGGCACGGCATACCGCAATTGCCGATAAAGCTGCTGTGCCGTTTCGTCCTGTTGCAGCAGGGAAAAGTCCCGCTGCTGCTGCCGCTCTGCGGCAACCAGAACGGAGGAAGATGGTACTCGTTTTTTTCTATGAAACAACGACATAAAAATACGCCTCCTTTCTATGTTAACGTTTCAGGGCGGCGGTAAAAAAGTCGTCGGGTTTCTGCCGCTGCAAAACCGTAGACACAAAATACCGCACATCATCCATTGCATGGTCAAACTCTTTTTTCGGGGCATCGCCATGCCGTGCCTCCTCCCAGCAATACATCCCAAATTCCCGTATGGTATCCCTACATACAGCCGCAAACCGCAGCTGTTCCTGCTGCAGAGCCATACTTACTCGCTGAATCCCAGCCAAGACATCATTCTCTGCCCGTATTACACGAAACCGACCATGCTGGGCAATACAGGCAATCATACTGGCAGCAGATGGGTCGATCACAACGGCTTCAATCTGCCGCTCTCCGGCAAGGGCTTCCAATGCCGCATAATGGGCTTCATCCGTGCGAGAACAGCCTTCCTTTCGGGCATCATAGTAATATTCCTGCAAGCGATACCAAATATCCTCCTCGCTGCAATATCCCCACAAACCGAAAGAAGAGGGGTTGACCGTTCCATAGTCACAGGAAATATAAAACCGCTCACAGGGCGGCACATGCTGCACCACGTGCCGTTCCTTAGAGAACATCGGATAGACCACACCACTGGAGACCGTCCACTTGCCCAGCACAAACCGTTCATAAAAAATGCCGCTGTAAAGCCGTTCATATCGCTGCCGCACCCGCTGACTCAAACCGGGATTATCTGCCATGGTAAAATGCAGATATAAGGCATGTTTTTCCTTGGCTTTCTGAATCCACTCCCGATAAAACCAGTGATACGGATGGTCGGGATTGCAGTTAAACCAAAATTTTGCCTGTGCAAGGCTGCATCGTGCCAATGCCTGCTCCACAAACGTCCTTGGCATTAAAGCAACCTCATCTAAAAAAACACCGCCCAATGTAATGCCTTGAATCAAAGCCGCACTGCTTTCATCCCGTCCACCAAACAAATAGAACCGATTGCTGCGGCTGCCAAGAGCAATCTCCACATAATTATGACTGCTCTTTTCTGTACAGGAGAACCCCAGTGTTTTCAGCGTTTGCAGCAAAGGTGTCACGACATTTCGCCGTAGGGCAGTAATGGTTTTCCCACAAAGAGCAAATGCCGTTCCCTGAAAACAAGCCGTTGCCCAACAGACAAATCCCAAAGACATACAAACCGTTTTTCCGCTTCGGACAGCACCATCACAAATAATAGCATCACAATCCCGATACTGCGGCATTGCCCACCAACGCATGGCTAGCTGCTGTTTGGGTGAAAACGGCTTAAACGGACTCTGCTGCATGGGCATTCACTCCCGTCAAAGCGTTCAACAGGGCATCTGCCTGTGACTGACTTTCTGTATGATTGAAATAGGAAAGTATTTGTTCCATTGCTTTCTGCCGATCGCAGAGTTTCACTTCCACACCGCCGTTTTTGTCCCGCTTGATCTCACTGACCCCGAACAAATCCAACTTTGCCAATTCCTCTGGTGACAGATTATCTGCGGCAAATACTAGCCGAGCCGCATCATTACAAGCACCGAACGCCAGCCGTTCCAATCCTGCCATTACTTGTGCTGCCGAACTGCGGAGAGAAAGGGTTTCCAGCACACTATGGATGAACGCCCGACAGTCGTCACGCTGTAACAGCAAAACACCACGTTCCAACGCCTCCTCCTTTGAATAGCCGGCGTGCAGAGCTGCTTCCTGTACATTACAAAGCATTGCATACCAAATACAGAAGCAGCGTTCCTGCGGTCGAATTGTTCTTTTTGCCATTTTTCAATCGCTCCTCTCGTTTGCTTTGGAAAGATACTTTTTTCGGTGCAGAAAAAAAGTCCTTTCACTATACGGGGGTTTTGGGGCAAAACTTGTACGCAAATGTACAAGTCAAAAATGAAATTTACGAAAAATTCATATATTTTGTAAATACTTACAAATAAAAGAAAGAAAAATTGTACAAAATAGCAGTCAATTTTAATATTTATTTTTATATATTTTGTTTTAACGTGATGAACCCTATTGCATAAAATCTGCACGAATGACATCCCTTTGTTCTCCTCTTTTGAAAAGGAGATTTTCAAAAATTCTTGCATTTTTTATCCTTGCATTCTGATAGGTTTCGTGGTATAATAAAAAAATACATCTTGTCGAAAGATAGAAAGGAGACGGATTTCTTGAAAATTTCTACAAAAGGTCGTTACGCACTGCGTATGATGTTGGATTTGGCAGTCCATCAAGATGAGGGATATGTTTCCCTAAAAGAAATTGCCGAACGACAAGGCATTTCCAAAAAATATCTGGAGCAAATTGTTCTGCTGCTGAATCGTACTGGTATGTTATGTACCAATCGTGGCTATCAGGGCGGTTATCGCCTTGCAAAAACTCCAAAAGAATATACAGTCGGCGAAATTCTACAACTGACAGAAGGCGATTTATCCCCCGTTTCCTGCCTGCAAGGAGAGACCGTCCACTGTGAACGAGCCGATAGTTGTATCACACTCCCCATCTGGAAGAATCTATATCGTGTCATCAACGACTACTTAAATAACATTACATTACAAGATGTTCTGGATCAAGCACCGGAACATAGTGGCGTCTTCTATATTTAATGTTGAAAAACAAAAAGCACGGATGTGTCATACTGTACACATCCGTGCTTTTTATCATATATCCTGTCTCTATTGTAAACAACCATGTTGTTTGCAATGCCGCTAAAAGCGGACGCAAAGCCTACGGCTTTGTAAGGACAGTATGAACTGCGGTTCTTGATGGCAAAACCATCACCGGCAAGGATTGCCGGTATTGCAAATTTATCATTTGCAATAGAGACTGGTATAAAAATAAATCTGATTATTGTTCCTTCATCATAATATGATTTCCTGACAGCTTGCCGCTTTGCAAAAAAGACTGCATTGCCAATGCAATCTCTGCCATTTCCTTTTCAAATTCTGCTGCGGATACCCGGCAAGCCCCATTTCCCAAAATAATTCGCTGCTCCAAACCATCTGATGTCACAACCCGTACTCGTCGTTCTTTTGCCAGTTCATACGTAGTTCGTTCAATATAGGTATCTGCCGTTTCTGCTTCTTTTGTATAAACAATATGAATATTGTGATACTGCTCCACATGTTCCCGTCCACCTTTCACCTGATAAGCGTCAAATACTAATATCACACGGCACTGTCGAAAGCCTTGATAATTGCAGAGCCAGTCACTCAGCTGCTTCCGTGCCAAATCCAAATGATCAGGCAAATATTGTTTCAGCGAATCCCATGCATGGATGACATTATATCCATCTACCAACAAGTAGCTGTCCCCTGTTTTCAGCGACTGCAATGGCTTCTGCGGTTTCTGGTTAATTGGCTCTCGTTCGGTCTGCAATGCCTGACGGGGATCTCGTTTGATTTTTCCATAGGTACGTTCAAACCACGCTAATAATTCTTTGTCTTCCTCTAATCGACTGCGATAAACGGAGGCTTGCCGTGCCAACTGTACCGTATTCTCTTCATGTTCCGGTTTTTTGGTTGTCACATAAGGCAAATGCATTTTCTCAGGTACCGCATCCCACTTGACCAGCACACCAGCTCCATGCGAACAGAAAATGGAATCGCCAGAATTTTCCGAATCCTTTGCAGCATCATATCCAATTTGCTCTAGCACAGCCTCGGTATTATGACAGGGATAATACCCCTTTACCTGACAGAACAGTTTCCCCTTTCCTCTCGTATAAGCTGTGACATCTGCCTGATAGGTTCGCATCTCTGCTACTGGTGCTGTGCCCTGTAAAACTTGCATGGTAGGGGTAGCCGACTCTGGTGCAGAAAAGGTAGCAGACATATGCTGTAAGTCTGCGATGGCTCTCCCAACCTGTTCTGTTGGGAGCGTCAAACGGAATGTATACCATGGTTCTAACAAAACACTTTCTGTAGAAAGCAATCCTTGCCGTAGTGCCCGATAAGTTGCCTGCCGAAAGTCACCACCCTCTGTGTGCTTGATGTGTGCACGTCCGGCAACAAGTGTAATTTTCATATCCGTAATAGGAGAATTGGTCAGAACACCGCAATGCGTCTTCTCTTGCAAATGGGTCAGCACCAACCGCTGCCAGTTTCGATCTAGTATATCTTCCTTACAGGCAGTCGCAAACTGCAAGCCGCTTCCAGCCGGCAGCGGTTCTAACAGCAAATGTACTTCTGCATAATGCCGCAATGGTTCATAATGTCCAACGCCCTCAACTGGCTCTCGAATGGTTTCCCGATAGGCAATGCTGCCGCTGTCAAATGAAACTGGCATCGAAAATCGCTCTAACATTAGCCGCTGCAAAACTGCAAGCTGCATTTCTCCCATCAAGCGGACAGAAATTTCCTGCAAGGATTCTCTCCACCGAACTTGCAATTGTGGATCTTCCTGTTCCAATTTTTGCAGATTCTCCAGTACCCTATGTACATCCAAATTGTCTGGTACATTGACTCGATAGGAAATCACAGGGGAAAGTACTGGATGAGCAGCATCGTGTTCTTTCCCCAATCCTTCTCCAGCATATGTTTTTGTTAACCCCGTGACAGCACAAATCATGCCTGTTTCTACAGTTTCCACCGTTTGAAATTTTGTACCATGGTATAATCGAATTTGAGTCACTTTTTCACCGCTTGGCAGTTTCTCTCGCACACGCAAAGATCCACCTGTCATTTTCATATGCGTCAAGCGACTTCCGGAGGCATCCTCCGTAATCTTATAGACCTTTGCACCAAATGCCGTATTCTCCGGTAAAATAGGCGTGTATTGTTCAAGTAAAGAAAGAAAAGCGTCTACCCCTTGCTGCTTTAAAGCAGAACCAAAACAGCAAGGAAATAGTTCTCGTTTTGCAACAGCAGTGCGAAGTATTTCTTTGGAAATGCATCCACTGTCCAAATACTGCTGCAAGGCAGATTCACTGCAAAGTGCCGCCGCTTCGTAGAATTTGTCATCCATCTGAGAGAAAGACAAACAGTGCGGTGAAAGTTTTTCTTGTAATTGTGCCAATAAATTTGTTTCCGTATTTTCTGTTAAATCCATTTTATTAAGAAATAAAAATACTGGTATCTGATACCGCTGGAGCAGCTGCCAGAGTGTTTCTGTATGACTCTGTACCCCATCTGATCCACTAATGACCAAAATAGCGGCATCCAATACTTGCAAGGTCCGTTCTGTTTCCGCAGAAAAATCAATATGTCCCGGTGTATCCAAAAGCGTAATTGTAACCTGTGGCAGCGGTAAAATTGCTTGTTTTGAAAAAATCGTAATGCCCCGTTCCCGCTCCAATGGATTGGTATCCAAAAATGCATCCTTATGATCTACTCTACCTCGTTTGCGAATCACGCCGGATTGAAAGAGCAGAGCCTCCGAAAGTGTCGTTTTACCGGCATCTACATGGGCAAGAATGCCGACAACCGAATGATGATTCATATATATTCCGTCCTATTCTGAAAGTAGTGTTTGCGATTCTTAATACACTCTATTATACCATATTTTTCTGCCCTCGACAATCCCATTTTCAAAAAATGGAGACAGCTTTTGACACTGTCTCCGATATAAATTAAAATAAAAAAGAAGTCCAAAAAATTGAACTTCTTTTTATCAATATGGCTCCCCCAGCTGGACTCGAACCAGCGACACCGCGGTTAACAGCCGCGTGCTCTACCGACTGAGCTATGGAGGAATCTCTGCGGAGTACTTACTCCGCAACGGTATCGGCATCTTCCGATTTTCCCAGGTCGTCACCGACCAAGTATCTTAGGCGTAAGAGAGCTTAACTGCCGTGTTCGGAATGGGAACGGGTGGAACCTCTCTGCTATTGACACCGATTGTAATAAGAAAAATGGTGACCCGTACCAGAATCGAACTGGTGTTGCCGCCGTGAGAGGGCGGAGTCTTAACCGCTTGACCAACGGGCCCACTTTGGTGCACCATCGGGGACTCGAACCCAGGACCCACTGATTAAGAGTCAGTTGCTCTACCA
>JAUNJC010000181.1 GCA_030523195.1 Oscillospiraceae bacterium | reverse complement strand
TGGCATAGAAATTTTAAAAAAATGGAGGAGAAACCATGACAGAAGCAGAAAAAATGCTGGCAGGAAAAATTTATGATGCATCAGAGCCGTCGCTTGCTGCGCAGCGTACCCTTGCCCATAAACTCTCCAAACAGTATAATGATACAGGGGAGGACGAGGTAGAAAAACGAGAGACAATTTTAACAGAATTGCTGCCGAATCGAGGGAAGGATACGTATCTGCAAGGACCGATTCAATTTGATTATGGGATTTATACCACCTTTGGAGAACGGTGTTATGCGAATTTTAACCTTGTTGTATTGGATACCTGTCCCGTTATAATTGGGAACAATGTGTTTTTTGGACCAAATTGTACATTGGCAACACCGTTGCATCCGTATTTGCCAGAAGAGCGAAAGATTCGACAGAAAGCGGATGGCACACTGTACGATTTAGAATATGGTGCACCCATTTGTATTGAAGATGATTGCTGGATTGCTTCCAATGTGACTATTTGCGGTGGTGTTACAATTGGAAAAGGCTGTGTGATTGGAGCGGGCAGTGTGGTGACAAGATCAATTCCAGCAGGTTCACTGGCTGCTGGAAATCCGTGTCGGGTGATTCGCCTGATTACAGAACAGGATTCTATTTATTTGAAAAAACAGCTATTTTAATGACCGGACAATAGAAATGGATGAAACGATTAAGGCTTGATTGATTCAGTAAGAGTAAAAAAGAAATTTGCAGAAGCAGGCAGATAATGCGTTTGTTTCTATGCATATTGCAGGTGCGGATGGTAAAAAGGCAATCCGCACTTGCATTTTTTTTGGAATCGGTGTATAATAAACTACATTGTAAAAACAAAAGGAAAAAACGGGGATTCTCAAAATGAAATAAACCTGTTTTTCCCCAAATAGATAAGGATGAAAGTATGGCAAAAAAAGAAATTTACGATAATGAGAGTATTACCATGTTAAAAGGACCGGACAAGGTACGGAAACGTCCAGGCGTGATTTTTGGTTCAGATGGCATGGACGGCTGTGCCCATTCTGTGTTTGAAATTGTTTCCAACTCGATTGATGAGGCACGTTCTGGCTTTGGGGATAAAATTATTGTCACACAATATGCAGACCATTCTATTGAAGTGGAGGATTTTGGGCGAGGCTGTCCGGTGGATTTTAATAATAAGGAGAATCGTTATAATTGGGAACTGGTTTTCTGTGAGTTGTATGCTGGTGGTAAATATAGTGCAGATGGAGATAATTACGCTTACTCGTTGGGATTAAATGGTCTGGGACTTTGTGCCACACAATTTTCCTCTGCTTATATGGATGTAGATATCTATCGGGATGGTTTTCACTATCAGCTGCATTTTGAAAAGGGTGTGAATGTTGGCGGTTTACAGAAGACACCTGTTAAGGCCAAAAAAACCGGTACTAAAATTCACTGGCTGCCGGATTTAGAAGTCTTTACAGAAATCAGCATACCAGATTCCTATTTTCGGGATGTGCTGAAACGGCAGGCGGTTGTCAACCCAAATTTGCTGTTTCTTTATCGGCATCAGCAGGCAGATGGAATGATGGAAGAATCCAGATTTCTATATGAAAATGGTATTGCGGACTATGTGCAGGAGTTGGCAGGCGATACGGCATTGACCAGTATTCAGACATGGGAATGCCAACGAGAGGGACGTGACAGAGAAGATAAACCGGATTATAAAGTGAAGCTGTCTGTTTCCTTTACCTTTTCCAATCGGGTACAGCAGATTGAATATTATCACAATTCGAGTTTTTTGGAACACGGCGGTTCGCCGGAACGGGCAGTAAAACAGGCATTTGTCTCCCAGATTGACAGCTATTTGAAACAAAATGGAAAATATCTGAAAAATGAGAACAAGCTGACTTTTGCCGATGTAGAGGATTGTTTGATTTTGGTTTCTTCCAGCTTTTCCACGCAAACTTCCTATGAAAATCAGACGAAAAAGGCAATTACCAATAAATTCATCTATGAGGCAATGACGGAATTTCTGAAACATCAGCTGGAGATTTATTTTATTGAAAATCCAGATGAAGCCATAAAAATTGCAGAACAGGTACTGATTAATAAACGCAGTCGGGAAAATGCGGAAAAAACTCGCTTGAATATTAAGAAAAATCTTGCTGGCAACATTGACCTTGCCAATCGAGTGGAAAAGTTTGTAGATTGCCGCAGCAAAGATGTATCTCGAAGAGAACTTTATATCGTGGAGGGTGACTCTGCATTGGGTTCCGTAAAGATGGCACGGGATGCGGAGTTTCAGGCAGTGATTCCAGTACGAGGAAAAATTTTAAATTGTTTGAAAGCGGATTATAATCGCATTTTTAAAAATGATATTATTACCGATATTATTAAGCTACTTGGCTGTGGCGTAGAGGTTAAAACAAAGGCAAATAAAGAATTATCGCTGTTCAATCTAGATGGTTTGCGATGGAATAAAATTGTCATTTGTACAGATGCGGATGTGGATGGTTTTCAGATTCGGACATTGATTTTGACGATGCTCTATCGGCTGACACCGACTTTGATTGAAAATGGTTATGTCTATATTGCAGAATCTCCATTGTTTGAAATTACAACGAAAAAGCGTACCTATTTTGCCTATACAGAAAAAGAAAAGACAGAAATTTTGAAAAAAATTGGGAAAGAACCAGCAACGCTCCAGCGTTCAAAGGGCCTAGGCGAAAATGAAGCAGATATGATGGCTTTAACTACGATGAATCCAGAAACCAGACGATTAATTAAAGTGACACCAGCAGGTGTCGAGGAAACCGCAGCTACGTTTGATTTGTTGTTGGGGGATGATTTACAGGGGAGAAAACAGTTTATTGCAGAATATGGACATGCTTATTTAGAATTAGCAGACATCAGCTAAGAGATCACTATTTTGACTGAAAAAGGTTGCAAAAAGAAAAACAATAATAGATCTGTTCGATTACTCAAAAAATAAACTATAAAACATCGTGTTATTTTTATG
>JAUNJC010000034.1 GCA_030523195.1 Oscillospiraceae bacterium | reverse complement strand
ATGATGACGCCTTCCTCGCTTCAGTTTTACTTGCTTTTCGTGCGTAAACCCTGAGTATGTAACACGGACGGTTGACATTGCCAATCGGATATTGTATAATAACATTGTATATGCTACAGTGCCGCTGCACAGCAGCAGCCTGCCTGGCAGGAAATTTTAATCAAAAAGGAACGTGGAATCGTTATGAAATTAGGTATGGTCGGACTTCCCAACGTCGGGAAAAGTACGTTATTCAATGCACTCACCAATGCTGGTGCAGAATCGGCAAATTATCCGTTCTGCACGATTGAAAAGAATGTCGGCATTGTCTCTGTACCGGACAGCCGTCTGGATGCCCTCGCAAAAATCTATGAACCAGACAAATTCACACCAGCAACGCTGGAGTTTGTAGACATTGCCGGACTGGTAAAGGGTGCCTCCAAAGGCGAAGGTCTTGGAAACAAATTCCTCGGCGATATTCGAGAAGTGGATGCAATCGTACATGTTGTCCGCTGCTTTGAAGATGTCAATATCGTACATGTAGATGGCAGCATCAATCCAGCAAGAGACATTGAAACCATCAATCTGGAGTTGATTTTTGCGGATTTGGATATGCTGAACCGCCGGATTGATCGGGTAAAAAAGGCACTCAAAGGCGATAAAAAATTGCAAATCCAACTGGACTTTTTAGAACAGCTCAAGGCACACCTGGAAGAGGGGAAATCTGCCAGAGCCTATGAGATGACAGAAGAGGAACAGGAATGGCTGAAAGAAACACCGCTGCTCTCTGCAAAACCGGTCATCTATGCTGCCAACCTCTGTGAAAAAGATTTCTCTAGTGATTTAGCTTCCCATCCACATTACCAGACGGTTTGCAAAATTGCAGCAGAAGAACATGCTGCTGTTCTGCCGATTTGTGCAAAAATTGAAGCAGAGATCTCCGATCTGGAGGACGAAGAAAAAGAACTATTCCTGTCAGAAATGGGACTGGAGGAATCCGGTTTGAACCGAATCATTCGGGAGGGATACAGTCTGCTGGGACTGATTTCTTATCTAACCGCCGGAAAACCGGAAGTTCGTGCATGGACGATCCGCAAGGGTACTAAAGCACCGCAGGCAGCCGGAAAAATTCATACAGACTTTGAAAAAGGATTCATCCGTGCAGAAGTCGTTTCCTTTGAAGACTTCATGGCTTGTGGTGGCTCGATGGCAACCGCAAAGGAAAAAGGCGTTATCCGTCTGGAAGGCAAAGACTATGTTATGCAGGACGGCGATATTGTTTTGTTCCGCTTTAATGTATAATTTTTCTTAACTATCATTTGAAAAATGGCTTGCAGAGAATGTACTGCAAGCCATTTTTTGAATTTATCGCATAGGAAAAGAAGTCGGAACCGCTGGTGTATGCCCTTGTTCCATTGCAATGTTTTGAAATTCATGCAAAAATTGCAGATAAATGTCCTTCGATAAACTCTCCTTTAAGTATACAAACTGAAACTTTCCCCAAAGAAAAAAATCATCCATATGCAAT
Source organism: Oscillospiraceae bacterium (assembly GCA_030523195.1). Lineage (GTDB taxonomy): Bacteria > Bacillota > Clostridia > Oscillospirales > Ruminococcaceae > Ruminococcus_C. The sequence goes on along the minus strand of JAUNJC010000034.1, from coordinate 17,135 downwards.
TGCTGCAAACGACGATTTTGCACATCTCGCTGCACAGTAGATTCAAATAAAATAGATACACCGATCCTTTGTGCCAGCATCTCCCGCACCATTGTCATACTATTGACCTCAATCACTTTATGAAAATCATTTAAGGCAATGCTGCGTGCATTCAGCCAGTGCATAATGATCTCCCGCAAACCAGAATTCTCCGGTGGGATCAGCAAAGTTTCCTTTAGAATCGCCGTTACAGGCTTCCCATACAAATTCGCAGCGGTATCTGGATCGGATACCAATATTAACTGCTCTTGATGATAAATATGTCGTTCAAAAATAGAGGCATTTAGAAAAAAATCTTCAGAAAATACGACATCCAAAGTTCCATTTGCCAAATATTCCCGCAACTGTTTCATATCCTCTATCACAAATTGAAAATGCGTTGCCATGTGCTGCTGTACATAAACAGCAATATTTTTTGGCACGAAAGATTCGCAAACAGAGGGAGTCATTCCAATCCGCAGATGGGTTCCCTTTCGCATCTGTTCAATGTGTGTTTCAATTTCCTTTTCGTTGGTTAGAATATTGATCTCTTTCTGATAAAGGTACTTGCCTTCTTCGGTAAGTTCTAAATTTCTGCCCTCATGCTGAAATAACCGACAATTATAGTACCGTTCTAACGCCTTAATATGCTGTGTGACAGATGGCTGTGAAATGTGCAGAATCTGGGCAGTTTTTGTATAACTTCTTGTCTCACATAAAGATAGAAATGTATGGATTCGATAATCCAGCATTCTGCATACTCCTTTCTTTTCGTATCATTCTCAAAAATGGTACAAAAAGGATTTGCCCACTGTCTGCCATTCAATTCTCCTGTTCTACCCATTCTGACCGCTGCGGACGGCACATCAACGCATAAACTGCATTTTTTGGATCACCGCCATGAAACAGGATCTGATTGAGCTGCTCTGTAATCGGCATGGATACCCCCAGCTTCTGTGCCAGTTCATATGCCACTTCACAACAATAATATCCTTCCACTGTCCCCACTAACTGCACCGCTTCTTTCGGAGAAACACCTTCCCCAATGAGAATACCCGCTCTGCGGTTACGGCTGTGCATACTACAGCAGGTTACAATCAGGTCTCCGATACCAGACAATCCTGCAAATGTCTCTCGTTTACCGCCCATCGCAATGCCAAGCATTGTAATTTCATGCATACCTCGTGTCATCAAAGCCGCTTTTGTATTATCCCCACAACCCAGTCCATCACAAATACCAGCACTCAACGCAATAATGTTTTTCAAGGCACCACCAATTTCACAGCCAATGATATCTGTACTGCGATACAGCCGAAGCGTTTCGCTCCCCATTGTTTCCTGCACATATCTTGCTGCCTGTTCATCTGTCGAAGCTGCAACGATCGTGGTTGGCACGTTACATGCCACCTCTTCTGCATGAGACGGTCCTGTAACAGTAACAATCGGTAAATGCGGCAGTTCTTCCTGTAAAATTTGGCTCATGGTATGATTGGTGCCTGCCTCCAACCCTTTGCCGGTATTGACAACCACCATCGGTGCATGAAGATATGGTGCTGCCAATTTTGCAGTGTCCCGCAGAAAAGAGGAGGGTATGCCAAAAATCACAAGGTTTACATCTGCAATCGCAGCTTCTATATCGGCAACCAGTGAAATTTCCTGCGGAATTGGCACGCCCGGCAGCTTCTGTTTATGCTCGCCATCTCGCCGAATCGCCTCTAGTTCTTCTGGAAACTTCGACCAGACCTTTACGGCATGTCCGCTGCGATAAGCGGACAACGCCAGACTCAATCCGAATCCGCCCGAACCCAAAATCGTGATATGTTCCATAGACTGTCTCCCTTCCGTTATGCTTTTTTTTGTTTTGAGGAACTGTGAAATAAAAAACGATTTTCTGTTCCACTCCGCAGCCGCTCTATATTGGAACGGTGCATGAAAATCACCCAGCCTGCCATCAGTGCAGCCATGCCGGTATTCACCAGCTGATACCAAAGCGGCAGCGATTCTGCTCGAAAATGCTGCATCAGAAATGTCACAACTGGACAACAAGCTGAAGCAATGATAGAACCAAGCGAAACATATTTCGTCAAAATCAACACAATAATAAAAACGCCAATCAAGATACAGAATACACGCCAATCAATGACCAAAAAGACAGACACGCCTACCAGTACACCTTTTCCGCCTTTGAATCCATAATAAAGGGGGAAAACATGCCCTAAAATGGCAAAAATACCAGCGATATATCCCACAAGCTGCAAATCCATAGACGGCGTAAATCCCACTTGCAGCAGATGAAAGAGCCATTTACTTAACAGTACTGCAACGATGCCCTTTCCCAAATCACCGATGAGCGTCAAGGCTGCACAGCCTTTTCCAAAACAGCGAAGCGTATTGGTCAAACCAGCGTTGTGACTGCCATAGTCCCGAATGTCTTTCTTTTGAATCAATTTTCCCACAATGATTGCAGAATTGCAGCTGCCCAGCAAATAAGAGAGAACAGCTGTCAGAAGAATTGCAACAACAAGCATCACTTTGTCCATCCTTCCTGTTGTTTAGGACTGATCATCCCGATTCCGTTCCCGCACGATAAACCGCACTGGCGTGCCAGTCAGTCCAAAGGCTGCCCGAATCTGATTTTCCAGATACCGTTGATAGGAGAAATGAAACAGATCTGCACGGTTTACAAACACCACAAACGTAGGCGGATTAGTAGAAGGCTGTGTCATGTAGTAAATCTTCAAACGACGTCCCTTATCCGATGGCGGCTGCACTCTGGTGGTTGCATATGCCAAAATATCATTCAAGGTACCTGTTGTCACACGTATAGAGTTTTGACGATATACGTCCTTGACCATGCCAAACAACTTGGAAACTCGCTGCCCTGTTTTCGCAGACAAAAACAGAAACGGCACATAGGACATAAAACTGAAGTGCCCCCGTAATTCTTCCTCATACTTCTGCATAGTTTTATCGTCTTTTTCGATTAAATCCCATTTGTTCACAACAACAATGGATGCCTTACCCTGTTCGTGCGCATAGCCTGCCACCTTAGAATCTTGTTCCGTAAACCCTTCTACTGCATCAATCACAATCAGACAGACATCTGCTCGATCCACTGCCATATAGGCACGCAGTACACTGTACTGCTCAATTTTCTCTGTTACTTTAGATTTCCTTCGGATACCGGCGGTATCAATCAGGACAAACTTTCCCTCTTCATTTTCTACGGTTGTATCCGTAGCATCCCGTGTCGTACCAGCGACATTGGAGACAATCACACGTTCTTCTCCTGCAATACGGTTCACCAGAGAAGATTTGCCAACATTTGGCTTTCCGATAATTGCCACACGAATGGCATCATCCTGTTCTTCCAATGCTGCCGCATCCGGCAGGGCATCATAAATTGCATCTAGCATATCGCCGCTGCCGTGTCCATGCTCTGCGGAAACTGGAAATGGATCCCCCAAACCCAAATTATAAAATTCATACAATTCCATCGGAGGTTCTCCGATTTTATCACACTTATTTACGACTAAAACAATCGGTTTTCCACTCTTTTGCAGCATATTGGCAACCGCACTGTCATCTGCTGTGACGCCACAGCGAACATCTGTAACCAACACGATGACATCTGCCTGTTCAATGGCAAGTTGTGCCTGCTGCCGCATCTGCTTTAAAATCACATCTTCGGTAGTTGGTTCAATCCCACCCGTATCCACCAGCATAAAAGCACGATCCCGCCACTCACATTTTGCATAAATTCGGTCACGGGTTACACCGGGGATATTTTCTACGATGGAAAGCCGCTTTCCAATCAGCTTATTAAACAAGGTAGACTTTCCGACATTTGGTCTGCCTACAACTGCTACAATTGGCAATGCCATCGGCATCCACTCCTTTCTGTCTTTCGGTGTTCTCTGAAATTATTCCCTAATCAGACAAAAAATATATCATGGAAAAAAGGGAGAGGCGAACCATTCCGCCTCTCCCCCCTCAACGTAGGTTGCTTATTCAGCGTCCATCTTCAATACAGCAACACCCTTATAATATCCGCAAGCTTTGCAGACCTTATGCGGTGCTTTGTATGCACCGCAATGATCACATACAGTCATCGCTGGTGCATCCAGCTTCCATACAGCAGAACGTCTCTTATCCCGTCTTGCCTTAGAAACCTTTCTCTTCGGTACAGCCATGGTGGCACCTCCTTTTTACTTCAGACAGTCACAAGTGGATGTATTCCAATCACACCCGCAAATATAGCACAAACCTTTGCAGTCCTCCCGGCAAAGCAGCTTTGTCGGCAGCATCAGCAGTAAGTCTGAGATTGCTGTCTCATTCAAATCAATCATGTCATGTTCAGCGACAAGGTAGGCATCGTATGCCGGGTTCTCGCTGTGCAATGACGGCACAACGGTGTGAGAAAACGAATACGAAAAAGAAGGCGTAAATGGTTTCAGACAACGGTCACAAACCGCATCCAAACGACAAGACACCGTATAGGACAGCGTCACAATCCCAGCACGGTTTACCAGCTCTCCTTCTACAGCAATCGGCTCTGCAAATGTATATCCGTGTACGTCTTCCAATTCTGAAACTGGAATTTGATAGGACACCGGCAAATGCATTCCGGTTACCTGAAAGATCTCCCGAAGCTGTAATTTCATAGTCTTTCCTTTCACACACTGCAAGAATTATTATATACTACTTCTGTCCTGATTGTCAAGCTTTTTTTTCAAAAACCTGTAAAAAAGCACTTAGTCCAGAAAACGAGTAACACTGGACGGCAGTTCCTCGTTGTCCGCAGAAACGGTAAACACTACCTTTACATCTTCACCAGTCAGCTTGTCCAGCTTGTTCAGCATCAGACCAAATTCATCAAAATCTGCACCTGCAATCCGGAAAATCCCGTCTACAAAGATTTCCTTAATGTCATAGTTTCCTGCAAGCATACCAGCAACAAAGCCATAAAATGCAGCAAAACTATCAATTGCAAACTGCTCTGCATCACACCATCTTACCTTATAGCTGATGGAACGGCGAAGGGTTTCCCCCTTTTCCACGCAAACCAGACAGCCATTGGTATCCTTTACAGCATTGTTGATCTGATCAATTAAAACCTTGGTCTTACCGCTGCCCTTTTTACCTGTAATCAACTGTATCATAATAAGCTCCTTTCATGTCTGAAGACATTGTTTCTCTTTTTAGTTCAGCTTTGCTTCCAGCTCTGCCTTACGATCTTCATAACCGGGCTTGCCCAGCAATGCAAACATATTTTTCTTATAGCTTTCTACACCCGGCTGGTTGAATGGATTAACACCCAGCAGATAACCAGAAATTGCACAAGCCTTTTCAAAGAAGTAAATCAGATAGCCGAGGCTCTTTTCTGTTGTATCGTCCAGTTCCAGAATCATATTTGGCACACCGCCTTCGGTATGTGCCAAAATAACACCTTCCAGTGCTTTACGATTGACAACTGACATATTCTGATTGGTCAGGAAGTTCAGACCATCCAAATTTTCTGCATCGGATTCCAAGAAGAAATCCTGCTTCGGCTTCTTAATATCTACAACAGTCTCAAAGAGAATTCTTGCACCTTCCTGAATATACTGTCCCATGGAGTGCAGATCGGTAGAAAAGACACCAGCAGCCGGATAAATGCCCTTGTTGTCCTTGCCTTCACTCTCGCCGAACAACTGCTTATACCATTCTGACATCATGACAAAATTCGGGTCATAGGAAACCAGCATTTCGACAGCTTTCCCTTTCCGGTAAAGAATGTTCCGCAAAGCAGCATACTTGTAGCAGTCATTGTTTTCAAAATCTGCCATATAATCCTGCTGTGCCTGTGCAGCACCATCCATCAACGCCTGAATATCACAGCCTGCAACGGCAATCGGCAGCAGACCCACTGCGGTCAGAACGGAATACCGTCCGCCAACGTCATCCGGTACGACAAAGGTTTCATAACCTTCGGTATCCGATAAATTCTTTAACGTACCCTTTGCCTTATCCGTAGTGGCAAAAATCCGTTCCTTTGCCCCTTCCTTGCCATACTTTTCTTCTACCAGCTTTTTGAACACACGGAATGCCAATGCCGGTTCAGTCGTCGTACCAGACTTGGAAATGACGTTTACGGAAATGTCCTTGCCCTCACAGATTGCAAGTACATCCTGCAAATAAGACGGATTGATATTATTGCCCACATAATAAATATCAGGCGTATCCTTCTTCTTGTTGTTATAGAAGCTAGACTGCAAAAATTCGATTGCTGCCCGTGCACCCAAATAGGAACCGCCGATGCCGATGACAATCAAAATATCAGAATTGCTCTGAATTTTCTTTGCAGCAGCCTGAATTCTTGCAAATTCTTCTTTGTCATAATCTGTCGGCAAGGTCAGCCAGCCCAGAAAATCACTGCCCAGACCAGTTTTATCATGCAGAACCTTTGCACATGCTTCCACTGCCGGTGCAATGCCCTTGAGTTCCTCTTCTCCAACAAAAGGTGCCAAATATTTGGTATTCAACTTTAAAGCCATAACTACTTCCCTCCATTTTCATAAAAGGGCGGTTCATGCCATACAGAATGCAGGGCACTCCCCTACCAATTTACCATATACATCATACTATATTTTCAAACGAATTGCAAGAGGAATCCGGATTCTTGTGCTTTTTTAACAAAATTAAACACTAAAATTTAAGCATTTTCACTGCGATTTTGGTAAATGCACGAGAAAATGTCATGACCTCCACAGATTCCGCAGTCACAAGAGCAGTTTCATACAGCAAGGTATCGCCGTTATAAAACGCAACACTTCCGATTTTCCGTCCTTTTTGTACCGGTGCTTCCACATAATCGGGCAACTGTAAAACAGCGGTCAAATCCGACTGCGACTTTGGCACAACCACACTGTGCAAAGAATCTGCCGTAAAACAGACAGAGGCAGACACACCGCCCCGTACAAGAATGGGTTTCAAAAATTCATCAGAAAATGCTGGCTGCATCACACGATACTGGGAAAAACCAGTTTTCAACAATTGTTTACAATCTGCAAACCGCTGGTCTTCCGCCCCATTTAAGATCACAGCAATGCACGTCATGCCATTACGAGTTGCCCCCTCTGCCAGACACCAACCAGACTGCTCTGTATGACTGGCTTTAAAGCCAATGTGTCCTTCATACGTGCGAGACAGCGTATTTTCGTTTACTAACTCTGTTGCCTCATCCCGCAGAAAATCCCGCCAAGTCTGAAAATACAAAGTCAAGCAATCATAGTCCGCCAGTTTCCGGCAGAGCAACGCCATATCCCGTGCGGTTGTCAACTGTCTCGGATCATCATATCCCTGCGGACTTGTAAAAACCGTCTGCCGCATTTCCAGATCAAAGGCTCGTGCATTCATCTCCATCACAAACGCCTCCTGACTGCCGCAGATACTTTCCGCAAGCACTGTAGCTGCATCATTGGCATTGCCGATGATGACTGCTTTCAGCAAATCAGAAACAGACATCGTCTCGCCAGATACCAGCCAGACCGTTGCACCTTTACAATGCGTCACACTGTCAGAAGCAGTCAGTACCGTATCCATTGTCCAGTTCCCCGTTTCCAGCTGTTCTGCCGCCAGCAGAACCGTCATCAGCTTGGCAAGCATCCCCATTGGCATGGGGACATCTGCCTGCTGTTCTGCCAAAACTGTACCACTCTCCTGCTCCATCAGCACATAAGCTGATTCCAAAACCGGAACTTCTTCTGCGGCCGCCTGCATGGATAAAAAACAGAACCCAATGATACAGAATGTCAAAATGCCTGCAATGAATTTTCGCATATGGTACACCTCAATTCCTATGACCTGTTTTTTCAAACGAAATATCAGCCATTGTATTGTATGCAAAAATTGCTGAAAACAGACATTGCCGAAATAGAAAAGAGCGGCAATTTGACTGCCGCTCTCTTCCTCTTACTATTCTACTCAATCTTTGAATGACAACTTACTTTACAATAAATTTGCCGATTGCCTTAACCAATGCTTCTGGATCCTCGGTGTGTGCCTGCAACTTAATCGGCTTGGACAAGTCCAGACTAAAGATCCCCATAATGGACTTTGCATCTACTGCATACCGACCGGATACCAAATCGATATCATAATTGAACAGCATCACGGTGTTTACAAAATCCTTTACATCATTGATTGCCTGCAGAGAAATCATTGTTTCATACATAACGCATGCCTCCTTAGGTCCTACCCCAAACATATATTTTTGTATGACTCTTGCTGTCCAGAACAAGCAACAAATTGCGATGAGATTGTTGTTTTTCGTTCTGTTGCCCTTAGTATACTACAATTTTTTTTTTTTGTCAAGATGATTGCTTTATTTTCGTGATTATAGTATAATAGGGACGGAAACGGCATCCTTTTTTTTATTCAGACCCACTAAACTATGTGGAATTTGTGTGACAAATAGAACAAAACGGAAACACAAATCCCCCTGTTTTGCTTGTAATGGATGCCATATTCCATGCTGTTTCGTATGATCTGAAAGGAGGCTCTCTTTCATTGCAATGCTATTTTTTTACCCTTGGGTGCAAGGTCAACAGCTGTGAAACTGCTGGTATGGAAGCAGTCTTTCAGGCAGCTGGCTATGAAACTGTATCAATACCGGAACAGGCAGATGTCATCGTACTCAATACTTGCACGGTGACAGCATCTGGTGACAGCCGGATGCATACAGCACTCCGCAAACTGCGTGCCTGCAACCCGAACGCAATCATGATATTGACCGGCTGTTATGCACAAGCTTATCCAGAGGCGGCTGCGGCTCTGCCGGAAGCAGATATTGTCATTGGCACACAGAACCGTGCACAGCTGCCGCAGTTGGTCACGCAATTCTTAGCAGAACATCGCAAGCCCCTGCAACAAATATCTCCTTACAGCGGCAACGAGTCTTTTGACTGTCTCCCACACCATATGCCGACTGACCGCACACGGGCATTCTTAAAAATTCAAGACGGCTGCAACTGTTTTTGCAGCTATTGTATCATTCCCTATGCAAGAGGACGCTGCCGCTCCATGCCGCTGGATGTGCTGCAAACAGAGGTACAAAAACTTACCGCAGAGGGCTATCAAGAGGTTGTCCTCTGCGGCATCAATCTTGCTTTTTACGGAAAAGAATGGGGCGGTTCCCTGCTAGAGGCAGTTCGCCTCTGCTGTGAAACAAAGGGCATACAGAGAGTCCGGCTCGGTTCTCTCGAACCAGAACGCATGACAGACACCCTGCTGGATGCCCTTGCAGCCCTGCCGAACTTTTGTCCGCAGTTTCATTTATCTCTGCAAAGCGGCTGTGACCGCACACTAAAGGAAATGCACCGCCGATATACCGCTGCCGAATATGCTGTCCTCTGTCATGCCATCCGCAAGCGGTTCCCAATCTGTTCCATTACCACTGATCTCATGGTTGGATTCCCCGGCGAAACCGATGCAGACTTTGCAGAATCTCTTGCTTTTGCCAAAAAGATGCAATTTGCAAAGATTCATGTATTCCGCTATTCCCCTCGTTCCGGTACACCGGCTGCCCAACGAGCTGACCAAATACCAGATCATATCAAACATGATAGAATGCTTGCCATGCAGCAGATGGCAGAATCCGCTCGCACTATTTTTCTGCAAAGCCGTGTCGGCATGACGCTGCCCGTATTGTTTGAACGAGAACGAGAGACTGCTTTTCATAACGGACACACCCCCGATTTTACGCCCGTAAAAATTCCGGCAGAATCCCATAAAAAAAGTTTGCGTAAATCCATTTTTTATGTTAGAATAGAGAAAAGCAATCCTGCTTGCTGTTTCGGTCACATTGTGCCGGATGACAATGCAAATTCATAACAAAAGGAGTAATCGTATGTCTGTTTATCGAATTTATGTGGAAAAAAAGCCAGAATTTGCGGTAGAAGCACAATCTGTGCGAAATGACCTGCAAACGGCGCTTCGGCTCAGCGTTTCAGATGTTCGCATTCTGAACCGCTATGATGCAGACCATTTGACGGAAGAGGCGTTCCAGAAAGCCATTCCCACCGTCTTTTCTGAACCAGCCGTCGATGTCACCTATGACACCCTTCCGGAATGTACCGGCAACCAGCGAATGTTTGCCGTAGAATATCTACCGGGACAGTTTGACCAACGTGCAGACAGCTGCGAACAATGCATTCAGATTTTATTGCAGGGAGAACGCTGTCGGGTTCGCACCGCTCAGATCTATATCATCAGCGGCAATATGACGGATGCAGAATTTGCACGCATTCAGTCCTATTTGATTAACCCAGTAGAACGGCGAAAAGCTTCCCTTGAAAAACTAGAAACGTTGGATGCCAATTACGAAATCCCAACAGAAGTGAAAACGCTGTACGGCTTCTGTGACCGCACAAAAGAACAACTGGCTGATTTTATAAAAGAATACGGACTGGCAATGGATTTGGATGACATCCAATTCTGTCAGGATTATTTCAAGAATACGGAACATCGGGATCCAACCATTACCGAAATCCGCATGATTGATACCTACTGGTCTGACCACTGCCGGCACACAACGTTTTCCACCAATATCCAAAACGTCAAGATTGATGCACCGTATATTCAGAAAACCTATGATGCCTACCTGCACATTCGTCACGAACTCGGCAGAGATGCCAAGCCGATTACCCTCATGGATATGGCAACGCTGGCAGTCAAGAAGCTGAAAGCAGACGGTAAGCTGAATGATCTGGATGAAAGCGAAGAAATCAATGCCTGCTCTGTCAAAATCAAAGTGGATGTTGCCGGTCGGGAAGAAGACTGGATTCTGATGTTCAAAAACGAAACCCATAACCACCCAACGGAAATCGAACCGTTCGGCGGTGCAGCAACCTGTCTCGGCGGTGCGATTCGTGATCCGTTGTCTGGCCGTTCCTATGTGTATCAAGCAATGCGTGTGACAGGGGCTGCCAATCCGCTCGTACCAGTAGAGGATACGATTGCCGGCAAACTGCCGCAACGAAAAATTACCATTGGAGCTGCCAGCGGCTATAGCTCCTACGGCAACCAAATTGGACTTGCCACTGGACATGTTGCAGAAGTTTACCATCCGGGCTACATGGCCAAGAGAATGGAAATCGGTGCAGTACTCGGTGCAGCACCAGCAAACAATATCCGCAGAGAAGCTCCCATTCCGGGCGATGTAGTCATCCTGCTCGGTGGAAAGACCGGACGAGACGGCTGCGGCGGTGCAACCGGTTCTTCCAAATCCCACACCATCGAATCGCTGGAATCCTGCGGTGCAGAAGTACAAAAGGGAAATGCGCCAGAAGAAAGGAAGCTACAGCGCCTATTCCGTGACCCATATGTCACCCAGATGATTAAACGCTGCAACGACTTTGGAGCAGGCGGCGTTTCCGTTGCCATCGGCGAACTGACAGACGGTCTGGAAATTGACCTGAATGCCGTACCGAAAAAATATGACGGTCTGGATGGCACAGAAATTGCCATCAGTGAATCACAGGAACGTATGGCAGTTGTCGTTGCAAAAGAAGATGCTGGAAGATTCCTACAGGCAGCAAACAGAGAAAACTTAGAGGCAACCATCGTCGCAAACGTACAGGCAGAGCCTCGATTGAAAATGCACTGGAATGGCAAGACTATTGTCAATCTGAGCCGGGAATTTCTCAATTCTAACGGTGCCGCAAAATACACGGATGTCATCATCCCTGCTCCAAAGACAGAAATGACAACTGCAATGTCAGACTGTGCAGAAAGCTGGAAAGAGCTGCTTTCCAACCTGAATGTCTGCTCTCAAAAGGGTCTGGTCGAAATGTTCGATTCCACCATCGGTGCTGGCACAGTACTGATGCCGTTCGGTGGTGCGTATCAACTCTCTCCTTCACAGGCAATGGCAGCAAAAATTCCGGTTCTGCGGGGCGAAACCAACACCTGTTCTTTGATGGGCTGGGGCTATAACCCAATTATTAGTTCACATAGTCCATATCACGGTGCAATGTGTGCGGTTGTGGAATCCGTAGCAAAAATTGTTGCAGCCGGCGGCAGCTGGCATCACTGCTGGCTGACTTTCCAAGAATATTTTGAACGCACACAGAACAATCCAGAACGCTGGGGCAAACCCATGGCAGCCCTGCTCGGTGCCTTCCAAGCACAACTGGAACTCTCCTGCGGTGCGATCGGCGGCAAGGACTCCATGTCCGGTACATTTGAACAGATCGATGTACCGCCAACGCTCGTTTCCTTTGCAGTTTCAACCGCCAAAGCAGACAAGGTCGTCTCCACAGAATTCAAGAAAACAGACAGCAAGGTCATTCTGATTCAGCCAACCTACCTCGAAAACGGACTGCCGGACTTCGACAGCGTGCGGGCTTGCTTCGATCAAGTAGAGACCATCATTCAGGCAGACAGAGCCACTGCCATCTGGGCAATTGATTTCGGCGGCGTAGCAGAGGGCATCGCAAAGATGTGCTTCGGCAACTGCATCGGTTTCCGTTTCACCAAGCAGCTGACCGAACGGGAACTCTTCCAGCCATGCTGTGGTGCATTCCTGATTGAACTGAACGGCGAAGCAGAAGAAAACGAAACTGTCATTGGTACGACAACAGCAGAAACCACTATCGTCTGCCCGAATTATACCATGCAGCTGCCGCAGCTGCTGCAAATCTGGGAAAAGAAGCTAGAACCAGTCTTCCCCTGCCGGATCAAGACCACAAATGAACGTCCGCCAATTTACACCTACAACAACCAAGTAAAGCAATTCTCCATCATCAAAACGGCACGTCCAAACGTTTTGATTCCAGTTTTCCCCGGGACAAACTGTGAATATGATACCGCAAGAATCTTTGAACGTGCCGGTGCACGGGCGGAGATCTTTGTCATCCGCAACTTATCTGCCTCTGCCATTGCAGAATCCGTAGAAGCCTTTACCGACCGTATTAAAAATGCTCAAATCATTATGATTCCGGGCGGCTTCAGCGGCGGTGATGAGCCTGAGGGCAGTGGTAAGTTTATTACTGCCTTCTTCCGGAATCCGAAAATTATGGATGCTGTACACAGCCTGCTCCAGAATCGGGACGGTTTGATGTTGGGAATCTGCAACGGCTTCCAAGCACTCATTAAGTTGGGACTCGTACCATTCGGTAAAATTGTAGAAATGGAACAAGACGCTCCAACGCTGACCTTTAACACGATTGCCCGTCACCAATCCATGCTGGTTACCACCAGAGTGGCATCCACCAAATCTCCATGGCTGTATGGCTGTGAAGTCGGCGACCTGCATACCGTTGCGATCTCGCACGGAGAAGGACGATTTGTGGCACCGCCGGCATTGATTGCAGAACTGGCGGAAAATGGACAGATTGCAACTCAATACGTAGATTTGGACGGCAATCCAACCATGGATATCCACTACAATCCGAACACTTCCATGATGGCTATTGAGGGTATCACTTCTCCAGACGGCAGAGTATTCGGTAAAATGGGACACAGCGAACGAATCGGTACAAATCTTTACCGCAACGTACCGGGCGAAAAAGATCAGAAGATTTTCCAAAGCGGTGTAGCATATTTCCAATAATCTTGCATGAACAAGTTTTGATAATAAAAAGACGGCATCCAAAAGGGTGCCGTCTTTTGTAAAAAATGCATCTCTGTTATACTGTCCACCCTGTTTTCCCTGTCTGATTCCTACCATAATGTGTCCTTTTCTTTGGAAATTTCTATGATGCAAAATCTTCTACCAGCTGCCGCAATTCCTGCTCCGTCTCTACATGGATTCCCTCTGCAATCTGCCCTCGGTCATAATCCGATAACAACTGCACCGGCATGTCCAAAATCTGATATGGCTGCTCCTGTTCTCCTCGAAATAACGCCAAATACCCATCATATTCTCCTAATACATAATCCACCTGCGGCAGTGTCGTTGTCTCTTCCTGCCGCCCTGCCGCTTTCCGACTCTGTGCCGCCTGTGCCAATGCACATAGGACAATTACAGCTGCAATTAAAATACTCATCAAAACGATGGATACTACCCGATACTTTGTCATATACGGTTTCCCTCCTATTCTTTTTTCTGACTGTTTTCGTTTCCGCTGGTACGGATTGCTGCAAACAGTTAGGATAAGTAACAGAAACAGGATTCCCAAAAAAGAAAACTTTATACATTGTGTATATTTTTATCAGTTTTTTTCGGAAACTGCTTAACATCTCAAAGACTTTGTGGTATAATAAAAATAATATTGCTCGCTTTCCTGCAAAATAGCAGGACTGTATTTCGGAATATTTTCTGCAACAGCGGATGCTGCCTTGCAGTGTGATTTTATCAAGAATAGAAAGGATGCACATCAATGGACAAGGATCAATCCCACAACCACCAGAACCATCCCGCTGTGGAAAATACTGGAACACCTCCGTCTAGAAAAAAGACACAAAAATCAACTAATTCGCCCAAGTCAATGGCAAAGAAACCATCTGCCGGCAAAAAACCGATGCATACCAGACCATCCGGTGCACCACTGCATCCGCAGAAGAAAAAATCTATGAAACCAGTTCCGGTCAAACCATCTGCGACAGCAAAAACCACTCCACCGAACTCTACCACGCCCAAATCTACACCAGAATCCAACCCAACAGATCCCAGAGAATTGGTCATCTATCAAAATGATACCGATGCTGCACTCTGCAATAAACCACCAACGGGTACCCCAGAATACCCCTATTATAACGAGGCACTTCAAGCAGAAAAGCCAAAACGCTTCCCAATGCTGAGAAAAGCATTCTCCATCCTCTGTACAACACTGGTTTCTCTTTTTTTAATTTGTATCATCACCGGTACAATTGTAGCAACCGGCATGACAGTCTATGTTATGAGTTTCCGAGATGAGGTGTCCAACGTCACCATCGAAGAACTGGAAATGAAAAATAACACCTATGTCTATGCCAACGATGCAAACGGCGAATTGATTTGTCTCTATAAGGTCAATAATCGCACAGAACGCATTCCTGTAACGATTGACCAGATCCCCCAGCATGTAAAGGATGCATTCGTCTCCGCAGAAGATGAACGGTTTTACACCCATGAAGGGGTCGATTATCGGCGTACTTTCTATGCTTTTGTCAATATGTTCATCCATATTTATAACACCGATGTCGGCGGCTCTACCATCACACAGCAGCTGGTAAAAAATATCACTGGCGATGATGTACAATCTCCGGCAAGAAAAATTCGGGAAATTTTCCGTGCAATGGAACTCGAACAAAATTACAGCAAGGATGAAATTCTGGAAAACTATTTGAATTATATCGGCTTTGGCGGTCCTGTCAATGGTGTTCAACTTGCTGCTCAAACGTATTTCGGCAAAGATGTCAGTGAACTAGATATTGCAGAAGCTGCTTCGCTGGCTGCCATTCCAAAAAGTCCAAACAGCTTAAATCCCACCGCTGGCTATGAAGATGAAACAACCGGCGAAATTATCAATACTGGGAAAGAAGCCAATAAAAAACGGCAAAAATATGTTTTGCGGCAAATGTATGACAATGGTTCCATTACCTATGATGAATATCAAACCGCACTCAATGAAGAACTCATTTTCACAGACTCTGAAGAATATCAGGAACTCCATCCAGAAGAGGAAAATGAGTATCTCAGTGCCGCTGCAACTTCCTGGGTCGTAGATACTGCTATCTATGAGTTCGCAGACTATCTACAGAAAACGTATAACCTCACGCTCAAAGAAGCCATCGCTCGTATCAATGCCGGCGGCTATCAGATTGCAACAACAGTAGACTTAGATATGCAATCCTATGTAGAAGAAAAATACAAAGATTTGGACAACTTAGTCGGTGATAAAGAAGAGGTGGCTCTATATCTGGATGAAGATGGAGACGGGAACTATACAACAGAGGAAATTCTCTATCCGGAATCTGCATTCGTGGCAATGGACTATGAAGGCAATATCAAGGCAATCGTGGGAGCAATCGGAGAAAAGAAATCTCTCTGCTGGAACTATGCTACCATGGAACCCCGTCAGCCTGGTTCTACTATTAAACCATTGACCACGTATGGTTTGGCTCTGGAAAATGATACCATTCACTGGGGTTCTTCTTTCATAGATGAACCACTGAAAAAAATTGATGACTTGGATTGGCCCGTCAACTATAGCAACACCTATTCTCATAATTCTGTATTTGCCTATGACGCATTGGCAAAATCACTGAATACCGTTCCAGCCAAAATCTGTGATCAAATTGGCACGCAGCCGATCTTTGATTTTGCCAAAGAAAAATTGGGGCTAAAACTAGATGACATCTCCAATGACAATCAGACAGACAACGATCTTGCACCGCTTTCTCTGGGGGCACTGACCTATGGGGTCACACTGGATAATCTGGTTTCCAGTTATATTCCTTATGGAAACGGCGGTACGCACTATGAACCGCATATCATCAAGTGGGTCAAGCAGGGAGAAGACACCTTAATTTACGAAAATGACGGCAGCCCAAGAAAAGCAGTCAGCAGCGAAACCGCCTATGTCATGAACAAACTGCTGCAAAATGTCGTGGAAAACGGCACTGGTGACAAGGCAAAGCTGGAAAATAAACACGTTGCCGGAAAGACAGGAACGACTGAAAATTGGTATGATCTGACCTTTGTCGGCTTAACAGAAGACTTCGTCAGCGGTGTCTGGATTGGTTACACAGAACGGCAGTCCCTGCCGGACACACTGGAATCTGACCAAATCTGGTACAACATCATCGGCGAATATGCAGATAAACTCCAGACCGGTGCAAATTATCCAACCAACGACGATGTCGTAGAAGGTTATGTATGTGCAAAGTCCGGTAAGATTGCAGGTTCGCACTGTAAAAAGCTAGGCATTGGTTACTGGAAATCCACCAATGCTCCCGTGTGTGATGAATGTACCGGATACAATTACACCATCCCATCCACCACACCATCTTATAACACGTCTAATGGTGACAGCAGCAACATTCCAGATGACCACAGCAGCAGCCAAGGAGGTGAAGACACCAGTAGTTCCAGCGGCGGTGACAACAGTCAAAGCAGCGGCGGTGATTCTGGTGGAGGAGATTCTGGTGGA
>JAUNJC010000033.1 GCA_030523195.1 Oscillospiraceae bacterium | reverse complement strand
ATAAAAAGAAAAAAAGAAAAAAGAGCAGCGTATTTTCTGCGTTGATCATTACGTTTGTGGTGTTAGTAGTTTCGGTTCTGATTTCTGCTCTCGTTATGACATTTGGACGAGATTTGCTTGGCATTAACAATGACACCAAAACACGAATTGTCAACATTCCGACCGGTGCGAATACCAGTGAAATTTCGGAGATTCTGAAAGAAGAAGGCATTATTAACCATCCGAAATTGTTTGTATTCTTTGCCGGCAGAAGTGATAAGGATGGACAGTTTACTGCCGGAGAACATGAGCTGCGTCCAGATATGGCGTATGAAACCATCTTTGAGGAGTTGGCATCTCCGGCAATGAATGAAGCTGGTACGGTCAAACTTGCATTTCCGGAAGGAATTACTCTGCGGGAAGCTGCTGATATGCTGGAGAGCACTGGTGTATGTAAGGCAGATGAATTTATTAACTTTTTTAATAAAGATGCAAGATATGGCTATTCCTATGAAACTTATCTGCCGAGTTTTGTCAATGAAAAATTTTATGCAATGGAAGGCTACCTTTTCCCGGATACCTATATTTTCTATGAAGATATGGATGTGGATTTGGTTTGTCAGAAGATTCTGGAAAACTTCAACAGCAAGATTACACCGGAATATTATGAGCGGATGGAAGAACTGGATCTCACATTGGATCAAATGCTAACACTGGCTTCTATGATTCAGGCAGAAGCCGGTACTGTGGAACAGATGTCTAAGATTTCTTCGGTATTTTGGAATCGTCTGAACAACTCGACCGAGTATCCAAAGTTACAATCTGACCCCACGAAAAACTATGTGGAAGATGTGATTAAGCCGAATATTAAAAATGGAGATCCGGAAGCCTTTAATACATATGATACCTATGAATCAAATGGATTGCCGCCGGGGGCAATTTGCAATCCGGGGTTGGATGCTATTCGGGCAGCACTTTATCCGGCGGATACGGATTATTATTACTTCTACTCCAATCTGGCAACCAGAGAAACCTATTTCAGCCGAACTTATGAGGAGCATCAGGCGGTTATAAATCGAATTCAGCAGACAAAACCTGTTGCGGAAGATGGATCCAGAACCACAACGACGCAGGTTGTTTTCGGTGTGGGAACGAGTTTGGATACGGAACCGGCAACGGATGAATATGGCAATCCGCTTACAACAGAGGAAACAACGGCAACAGAAGAATCCGGAAACGAAGAGGAATAAAGAAAGATGAACAGGAAAAAACCAGAGGTACTGGCACCGGCAGGGGATTGGGAACGATTCCAGTTTGCACTGCAATATGGTGCAGATGCCATTTATCTGGGCGGCAGGCAATTTACCATGCGTGCTGCTCCGGCAAATTTTTCAACAGAACAACTGGCAACGGCGGTGCAATTGGCACACGCTAAGGGGGTAAAGGTTTATCTGACCTGTAATACGCTGCCGCACAATGCAGAAATTTTGCAGTTTGTGCCATTTCTGCAAGAGATGGCAGCAACGGGGATTGATGCGGTCATTGTTGCAGATTTGGGACTGCTGACATTGGTGCGGCGATATGCACCGGATTTGGAAGTGCATATGTCTACGCAAATGGGCATTGTCAATTATGAAACAGCGAATGCCCTGTATGATTTGGGTGTCAAACGAGTTGTATTGGCAAGAGAACTTTCTTTGGAAGAGATTGCAGAAATTCGAGCCAAAACGCCGGCAGATCTGGAATTGGAAGCATTTGTACATGGTGCAATGTGTGTTTCCTTTTCTGGTCGTTGTCTGCTTTCTGCTTATTTGACGGGACGAGATGCCAATCAAGGGGCTTGTGCCCAGCCATGCCGCTGGAAGTATCATCTGATGGAGGAAACTCGGCCGGGACAGTATTTCCCGGTGGAGGAGCATGACGAGGGCACGTATATCATGAATGCAAAAGATCTCTGCATGATTGAACATATTCCAGAACTGTTGGCTGCTGGTGTAGACAGTCTGAAATTGGAGGGGCGTGCAAAATCTTCTTATTATGTGGCAGTGGTGACAAATGCCTATCGTTCTGCGGTAGATGCTTATTTGCAGCAGCCAGATGGATTTGTATTGCCGGAATGGATTCGGGAAGAAGTCTACAAGGTCAGCCATCGTGGATATTGTACGGGATTTTTCTTCGGCAAGCCGGAGGATGGACAGCGGTATACCGATAACAGTTATGACCGCAGTTTTGATGTTGTGGCAATTGCGGACGAATGGCGAGATGGCATGCTGTATGTGACACAGCGGAATCGGTTCTTTGCAACGGATACGGTAGAACTGTTGGCACCAGAACGGGAGCCATTAACCATTTCGCTAAATGGAAATCTGTATGATGCAGAGGGAACGCAAATTCCTGTTGCCAATCATGCGATGATGCCGTGTGCATTTCCATGCAAAGTGGAAGTGCCAAAGGGAACGATTGTACGGGCGGCGAGCCGCTGCTGATGGAGTAAAATTTCATAGGAAATCTGGGATGGAATCTGGTGAAACGACACCAGATTCCATCTTTTTTCAGGATTGGGATAAAACGCAATCTGAATTTGTATAATCTGTTAAAATTGAATGTGCCGTCTTTGTGCACATTTCACATTTTTTTTAAAGGTACGAATTTTTTAAGTTTACTTTCAGAAATAGCCGTTACAATGAAAATCAGAAAATAGAAATGTGCCATCGTGTGATTGAAAAGGAGCGATTTCATATGAAACAAACACGTAAACGAATTTGTCGGGCGTCCATCGCCAGTCTGTTCTGTGCAACGGTATTGGCAAGCACGCTGCCGGCACTGCCGGCTTCCGCAGCAACTGCTGCGTTAGTCGGGGATGTGACATTGGACGGAAATGTCAACCTCAGTGATGTGGTGGCAGCACAGCAGTATCTGTTAAATAAGCGGACGCTTTCCGCAGAGGCTGGTGCCAATGCAGATTACAATGCAGACAATGTATGTAATGTGATCGACCTGATTTTGCTGAAACGGGATGTGCTGAACAAGATTGATCCGGTTAACGATGCGATCACCATTCATCTCAGTGACAGTGGTATCACAGTAGAAAACGACACCAATGGCGTTACCAGTATCAGCGGTAAGACCGTGACCATTACAGCTTCTGGTAATTACAAGGTGGATGGCAGCATTGCAGATGGACAAATTCTCATCAACATACCGGATACCACGGCGGATGCCAATGATGTAGAACTCTTCCTGAACAATGTCACAATGACTTCTTCTACCGGCGAACCGTGTATCTACACACAGTCGGCAGTAAAGACGAAGCTGACGGTCAGCGGTACGAACACCTTTACCGATACCGCAGCAACTGCCAATGCAGTAACAAGCGGTGTGATCTATGCAGATGGAAAACTGACGGTTACGAAGAATAGTACTGGTATTTTGGACATTACTTCCTCTATGAATGTGGGGCTGTATTCTACCAAGAATATGAACCTGAATGGCGGTACAATTCGGGTCAATACGGATGTAGATGATCTTTCGGATGCAGATGCTATCAAGACTAAGAATACGCTGACGGTAGAGGGTGCAGCTGTGGAAGTAGATGCTTCCGCAGACGGTTTGAAGTCTACGAAAGAAGAAGTGGATGTCATTTCCGGCAGTGTTACTGTGAAGTCTGGTAATGATGCCGTACAGGCAGCAACTGCGATCAACATCTCCGGTGGTACGGTGATTGCAGGCGGTGACAGAGGGTTCCGTCTGGATGATGGCGGTGCATTGAATATTACTGGCGGTGATGTGCTTGCGACTGCAACGGATTACCAGTTTACCGAAAGTACGGAAAGTGTAGATCTGAGCACTAGCACACAGGGAATCATGATGCTGGACTTTGCTGCGGAACAGTCCAAGAAACAGTCGATTACCGTACAGCAGAACGGCACGACTGTCTATGAAATGACTACAAATAAGAAGTGCAGTTATGCCCTTCTGAGTGGCAGTGGCATTGCTGGTGACGGTGTTTATACGGTTGCAGTAAATGGCACTGGATACAGATATACAGCGGCCCCCGGCAGTACCACGCCTGCTACCAGTTTTGTAATGGAGGGCAATGCAACGGAATTTTATAATGTAGAACCAGATCGTACAACGACGGATTCTGACCTTGCAACTATTTCTTTTTCCGGCAACGGCGTACAATTGCTGAACGCTTCCGGCAGTGATGTCACAAATAATGTGGAAGGTGTAACGGTAAACGGCAGTACAGTTACAATTACTGTTCCGGGTTCCTTTGAGGTAACCGGTGAGAGCAGCAATGCCCGGATTGAAGTCAATGTGGATAAGACAACCTATGCAGCTGGTGTGGTAGAACTGCTTTTGAAGGATGTTAGTTTGAGCAATTCTGCAATGGCACCGATTTATGTAGAATCCATCGGGGATGAAGTGGTGCTGAATAGCGTTAGTGGTACAGTGAATACCATTTCAGACGGTACCAGTCATACAGATACCTATGTGGACAGTGATGGTGTGACCAATACCGTAAACGGTGCGGTCTTCTCCAGAGATGACTTGAAACTCAAGGGTTCTGGCAGTCTGACCATCAATGGGAACACAGAAGATGGCTTAGTCTGCAAAAATGACCTCAAGCTATACAATGGTACGATTACCGTCACAGCAAAAGACGATGCGATTCGGGGAAATGACAGTATTGTTATTGGAAATGATACAGCAACCGATTACAGCAATCTGAAGATTACAGCCACCTCTACCGCAGGCGATGGATTCAAAACCAATGATACGGATACGACTAGTGGAAAGGGCTTTATTACCGTCAATGGTGGTACGGTGGAGGTCACTTCCTATTCTGACGGATTCCATGCATCACAGGCATTGAATATCAATGGCGGAGAGATTCAGATTAAGACCACCTGTCCGGCTTCGCAGAGCAGCAGCGGAAATTGGGGCGGCTGGCAGCCGGGTGGCAGCACTTCTACTACGACTGATGTCAGTGCAAAGGGATTGAAGGCAGGCTGCACGGATGACAACAGCAATACCATTGAGGGTACGATTACCATTGCAGGCGGTACGATCACAATTGACTCCACGGATGACAGCGTACATGCGACCAATATTACCATGACAGGCGGCAATGTCACAGCAGCAAGCGGGGATGATGGGATGCATGCAGATACAAAACTGGATATTCAGGATGGCACAGTCAACATTACCAAATCCTATGAGGGCTTGGAAGCAGCAGATTTACAAATCAACGGCGGTAATATTCATGTGAATGCCTCCGATGATGGTTTGAATGCAGCAGGTGGCAATGACGGTTCTGGTTCTGGCAGTACTGGCGGCTGGGGACAAGGCAGCTGGGGCGGCGGCATGAGTTCCTCTACTGGTACACTGACGATCTCTGATGGTTATCTGGTTGTCAGAGCGGAGGGGGATGGACTGGATTCCAACGGTAATCTGACCATTTCGGGTGGTACAGTACAGGTTTATGGCCCGACCACTGGCGGCAATGGGATTTTCGATAAAGGGGATGGCAATTACACCTTCTCCATTACTGGTGGTACAATCTGGGGATGTGGTACCAGTGATATGTTTGAATCACCAAATACATCTTATCTCTCTGGCACGGTTTCTGCGACTGCAGGAGCAACGTTTGCGGCAGCAGACAGCAGTGGGAATGTTTCCAGTACGATTACCGTACCATCTGATATGAATATGAGCAATGCAATGTTATTCTATTATGGCAGTGACGTTAGCAGTGTCTCCCTGTACAGCGGCGGAACTTACAGCGGCACACGGAATGAAGATGGTTATGGCACAGGCGGAACGCTTTCCGGCGGCAGTGCGGTTTCTTCCTCCAGCAGTGGCGGCGGTAATACACGCCCGTGGTAAGGATAAATTGCGTTTATAAATTTTGTCGGAGGATCTGTGTGCAGATGTCTGTACACAGGTTCTCTGATAGATGGAGGAATATATATGATAATTTGTAGTGCAATCGCTCTGTGCAGGGTTTGACGGAACAGACTTGTACAGAGCAAAATGTAGAATTCATTTAATTTGTTCCCAATAACCCTGCATGCAAATAAAAATTTTATTTTGATTTGTTAGGAGCAGGGTTTATGAAGAAAATCTATCATACAATTTATGAAATACGTACGTTCTTACTGCTTTGGTGCAGTCAGTCTTTTTCTGCATTGGGCAGTGCGATGACAGCCTATGCGTTGGTGATTTGGTCTTATCAGCAGAATGGTTCTGCTTTGATGACTGCCATGCTGATGGTGTGTTCTTATGCCCCTTACGTGGTGTGCAGTTTGTTTGCGGGGGCACTGTCTGATCGGTGGAACAAAAAGGTGACCATGTTGGTCTGTGACAGCATTGCAGCAGCAGCAACAGGTTTGATATGGCTGTTGCTGGAAACTGGACAGCTTGCCATTTGGCATATTTATGCTGTGAATGCGGTAAGCGGTTTGATGAATACGGTACAGCAACCGACTTCTGAAGTCGCTGTCACAAGAATTTTGCCAAAACAATTTTACCAGAAAGTAGGTGGATTACGGTATCTATCGAATGCGGTGAACAGCATTCTTACGCCCATCGTAACCACTGCCATTCTGGGCATCTTTGGACTTCGAGCAGTGTTCTGTCTGGATTTGGGAACCTTTGCAGTTGCATTTTTGACGTTGTTATTCTGGATTCGCATTCCGGAGAAAAAACAGGCAGGGCAGAGAACAGCAGAACGGTTTTGGTTCTCTGTGAAGTGTGGTGTGGTTTGGCTAAAACAGCAGCATGGGATTTTTACTCTCATTTGTTTTCTGTCGGCGATCAATTTGGTCGCCTCCATGTATCAGGCAGCCTTTCCGGCGATGATGCTCTCCCGAACAGGCGGCAGTGAAACGGGGATGGGCATTGTCAATATGGTTATTGGACTGTCTACACTGGCAGGCAGTTTGTTTGCCTCTTTCCGAAA
Source organism: Oscillospiraceae bacterium (assembly GCA_030523195.1). Taxonomy (GTDB): domain Bacteria; phylum Bacillota; class Clostridia; order Oscillospirales; family Ruminococcaceae; genus Ruminococcus_C. The sequence goes on along the minus strand of JAUNJC010000033.1, from coordinate 11,869 downwards.
AGAACCAAAAAGCCGAATCCGTGTGATTTGCAATTGTCTATTGTTTTCTATGAGTACAGAAAATATATTGCTTGCCCTTGGCAGAAATGTCTGGGTTTGGAGTATAGCAGGTTTTTTGGGCTGGATTGTTATTCCATGGATGAGTACGAATATGGAAGCCATTCTGCGGCTGCATATTCCGGAATCCATGCAGGGCAGAATCTATGCGGTTCGAAATTCTTTTCAGTTTTTTACCATTCCAGTTGGTTATTTGCTTGGCGGATTTGCGGTAGATCATATTTGTGAACCCATTATGGCAGCACAGAATAGCCGTATTCTGCCTGTTTTGTTTGGAACAGGAAAGGGAAGCGGTGCTGCTTTGTTTTTCTTTGTGATTGCCTTTTTGGGGGTTGGCATCTGTCTGTATTTTCGACGAAACCAGTCTCTATGGGAACTGGAAGACAAAACAGGCAGATAAAGGGGTTTTTGTCGTGCAGAAACATATTTGCCGTCTCCTGCATAGAATAAGAGCAGGAGGAGTTGGTGGATATGGAAGAAGTATGGCCGCTTCCGATTCCGCTGCACCGGCTGCGAGCAGGAACGGACTGCACGGTGCATTCTCTCCATGTATCGCCGGCAATGCGGCAGCGTTTGCAGGATTTGGGAATGGTTTCCGGAACAAAAATTCGGTGTTTGCGGAATCCAAAACGTTGTCCGATGCTGTTACAGATACGGGGAGCATGGATTGCACTGCGGCAAAGTGACGCAAAATACATTTTAGTTAACATTACCGTTCATACCTGAACGGATCAGAAAGGGGCTGTTGTCATCAAAACACAGCCCTTTTTTGCATCTCTGGGCGTTTGTTTCATTTTGTTGGAAGAATGCCGGTTTTCTTTGTGAAAATGAGATGAAAAGCCAACCCTTTTTTCTTGCATTTTCATTGTTAACGTGTTATAATGTATCATATCAAACAAAAGGGAGGCACTTGAACCATGTGCGGAATTGTAGGTTATGTAGGTAGTCGGAGTTGTACCGATGTATTGATAAATGGTTTAACTAAGTTGGAATATCGTGGATATGATTCAGCTGGAATTGCTGTTTTCTCAGAATCCGGAAAAATTGAAGTGGCAAAATCAAAGGGCAGATTAGCTGACTTGATTCATAAAATGGAACAGGAGGGCAGACCGGAAGGCCATGCCGGAATTGGGCATACTCGTTGGGCAACCCACGGCGAACCATCGGATGTGAATTCGCATCCCCATAGTGGCGGAAGAGTCACTATTGTACACAATGGGATTATTGAAAACTATAAGGAATTAAAGGATTATTTGTCTGCAAAGGGTGTTACGTTTGCCAGCGATACGGATACCGAAGTGGTTGCAAAGCTGCTGGATTACAATTATAATGGCAGTCCCATTGAAACGATTTCCAATACCATTCGAGATTTGGAAGGCTCTTATGCACTGGGCGTTATTTTCGCCGACCATCCCAATGTTGTTTATGCCACCAGAAAAGAAAGTCCGTTGATTGTTGGACTGGGCGAAAAGGAGAGCTTTATTGCTTCGGATGTGCCGGCAATTTTACGCTATACCAGAGATTATTATTTGCTGGAGCAGGAAGAAATTGCAGTATTGGATAAAAATGGTGTAAAGATCTATGATGCTTACGGCGTAGAAGTACAGAAGGAACGGAAAACAGCGGATTGGGATATGGATGCTGCCGAAAAGGGTGGGTATGCCCATTTTATGCTGAAAGAAATTCATGAACAGCCGACCGCGATTAAAACTACGATTGCTCCACGGATTCGGGATGGTCTGCCGAATCTGGAAGAATGCAACATTACGCCTGCGGCACTCAGACAATACGAGCGAATTTTTGTAGTTGCCTGCGGGACAGCGATGCATGCCGGTGTGGTAGGGCAGTATGTCATTGAAAAGCTGGCAAGAATCCCCGTAACAGTGGACATCGCTTCGGAATTTCGGTATCGGGATCCAATTTTGGGAGAAAAGGATTTGGTAATTATCATTTCCCAGTCCGGCGAGACAGCGGACAGTCTGGCAGCCATGCGGTTGGCAAAGCAGAGAGGGGCAAAAACCCTTGCCATTGTCAATGCAAAGGGCAGTTCCATTGCCAGAGAAGCGGATATGTTGATTTATACCCATGCTGGCCCGGAAATTGCTGTGGCATCAACAAAGGCATATATGGTACAGATTGCTGTGATGTATTTGCTGGCATTTGAATTTGCACTGGCAGCTGGTAGGATTGATGAAACAGAGTGCCGGAAATTAGTGGCAGAGTTGCAGCAAACACCGGATTATATTGAAGAGATTTTGCAGCACAAGGAACAGACACAGTTCATTGCCTCCTCTTTGATTACCGCAGACAGTTTGCTTTACATTGGAAGAGGATTGGATTATGCATTGAGTATGGAAGGTTCGCTGAAGCTGAAGGAAATCTCCTATATTCATTCGGAATCCTATGCAGCTGGAGAATTGAAGCATGGTACGATTTCGTTGATTTCGGATGGCATGCCCGTGATTGCGGTTGCAACCCAGAAGGCATTGTTTGAAAAAACCATCAGCAACATCAAGGAAGTAAAGGCAAGAGGGGCAAAAGTGGTATTGGTTTGCCGGGACAGCTATCAGCCAGATGCCGATGTAGCCGATTGGAAATTCGGTTTGCCGGAATTTGATGATTTGCTGATGCCAATGCTGGCAGTGGTACCGCTGCAATTGATTGCCTATTATACTTCTGTTTTGCGTGGCAATGATGTAGATAAGCCGAGAAATCTTGCAAAGTCCGTGACAGTGGAATAAAAATGCAGCCAGACAATCCGCTGTATGGTATGCTGTGGTCAGTTCTCTTGTAAAAAATCTGCGTAGACCAGAAACCATTGTGCGTAAAAACAGTAAACAATAAGGAAGTGTCAAAATGAAATTATTGGATAAACAAGGAAAGACCATTGATGGAAGTGATGCCTATATTGCAAAACCACATTTCTATCGAAAACCAGATGGGGGAGTATTTGGAGCAATTTCTTTAACAGAAAGTACGGAAACGATACTTCCTAAAAATCCACAGGCAGGATACCAGATTGACGGAAAATTTGTTTCAGAATGGAAATTAGTGCTTGTTAGTATATCGGAAGATGCAATTGTAGGGGAGACCGATTATGTTTCCGCTTTGAAAAAAGCGGAAACATATATACTTGATGAAAACGAAACTTCCATTTTGCTAAGAGGGCTTTCTTTGGCTGAATTGAAAGGTTTGAAAGAATAAAAATTTTCTTGTGGCAATTTAAGCAATTGTATTGTTTGAACAAGAGCACAGTATATTTTGATGTGAAAATGAAGAGGAGGTTGTCCCATTCGGACGATAAAAACGATATGAAACATCGATTATTTTCTATTTTTTCGATTTCCCTGTTGCTTTCTGGTCTATTGGCTGGTTCCGCTGTAACGGCTATTCCGGCTTCAGCAGAGGGCACTAGTGGAGACTATACTTATGAGGTAGACAGCGAAACCCTGAAAGGTTACTTGACTGGTTATACAGGCAAGGATACAGAGATTGTACTGCCAGAAGAGCTGGACGGGACAGTCATTGCCGGTATTTCCGCAGATACGTTTTATAATTGTGATACATTGGAAAAAATCACGATACCGGCTTCTATTACCGCAATCGGCGAAAGTGCATTCTTTGATTGTGATAATCTGAAAGAATTTGTTGTTGCAGAAGAGAATGAGACATATTATGCACAGGATGGCGTTCTCTTTCGGAAGAAAGATCATTGCTTGATGGCATATCCGCCGGCACTGCCAGCAACTAGTTATACCGTTCCTGATGGTGTGCAGGAGTTGTACTATGCAGCGTTTGGAAAATGTACAAACTTGCAGGAAATTCAGTTGCCAGATGGTTTGCAGTATATTGATGACTGGGTATTTGCCTATGATACATTTTCCAGTATTTCCATACCGGATAGTGTGGTGGAAATTTGTGATTACGCTTTTGCATATTGCGAAAACGTGACAGAGTGGACGTTGCCGGCAGAATTGACCTATATCGGCAATGCGGCTTTTGCCAACTGTACCGGCATGACAGAAGTGGTTCTGCCGACTGGATTGGCTACCATTGGACAGGCTGCTTTTGCCGGAACGGGTTTGCAGGAAATCACCATTCCTGCCAGTGTGGAAGAAATCGGTTACAGTGCATTTGGCTATCAGGCGGACATGACAACCACAGTAAAAAACTTTACGATTTACGGAGAGTCTGGTTCTGCGGCACAGAAATATGCAACTGACAGCGATGAGGAGTACAGTTATCAAAATTCATTTTCTTTTGTAACCGTACAGAATGCAGATGTTGTAAGAGGCGGTCGGTCAGAAGAAGACCTGTCGTCTACTCAGCAGGTCGGCGAAGATGATGACAGCAATGTGGTGATTACAGAGGAAAAAAAGAAAGGCTTCAACAGTAAATATCTATTGCTTGGCATCAGCGGTGTGGTATTAGTGATTGGTGCTGTGTTGGTATTATCGGGGCTGCGTACGGGAAAGCAGCTGAAAGAGAAGACAACTGCGAAATCATCGCATCAGAAGGATGACCAGACGGAGGAACAATCATGAGACATTGGAAACAAATGATTTGTGGATTGCTGGGCAGTGTGATGGTGTTTTCCGCTCTGCCGCTGTCTGTTTGGGCAGAAGGTCCTGTTACAGAGGAAGATGACTGGGTAGTAGATGATATTACATTGGAAGTGCAGGAAGACGGTACGGCATGGATTAAAAACTGCTTTCAGTCTGCTACTGCTGTGGAAGTACCAGCAGAAGTGGATGGTGTGAAAATTACAGGAATCAAGGAAGGTGCATTTTCAGAATGCTTTTTACTGGAATCGCTGACCTTGCCGGACACCATTACCACCATTCAGGACAGTGCCTTTTATGGCTGTTCTGTTCTGACCACGCTGCAAATACCAGATTCGGTGACAACATTCGGAAATGGTACCTTGGAGGCGTGTACAGCCTTGACCGATGTCCAGTTGCCGGAGACACTGGAGACTCTGCCAACTGGTACTTTTTATGGTTGTACGGCTTTGGAAACGATCACACTGCCGGAGCATTTGACCACCATTGGACAGGAATCCTTTTATCAATGCACTGCTTTGAAAGAAATTGCTTTTCCGGAGCAACTGCAAACAATTGAAACCTATGCTTTTCAGGGCTGCTCCGCCTTGGAAACCATGGAGATTCCGGCATCCTGTACCACTATCGGAGATTTTGCCTTTGAGGGCTGTGCTGCATTGCAGGAAATTTTGGTGGCAGATGACAATTCCAACTATCAGGATCAAGATGGTGTCTTGTTTAATGCAGACGGTACGGTTTTGATCAAGTATCCAGATTCTCACAAACAGGTGGATTATATTGTGCCAGATGGCTGTACTCGTCTGGAGGACTGGAGCTTTACTGGGGCGGCTTCGCTAAAGAGTATTGATATGAAAAATATTACAGAATTAGGGGAGGATGTTTTTTTCTACTGCCAGTCGTTGCAGTCGATTGTCATTCCAGAAAGCATCAAAGAACTGCCCAATAATACATTTGCATATTGTACAGAATTGACATCTGTGACACTGCCCTCTAAGCTTACCAGCATCGGAGACTTTTGTTTCTATACCTGTGTACGGCTGCCGGAGATTGCGATTCCGGAAACCGTGAAAAAAATTGGCAAGCAGGCATTCTATAATTGTCTGGAATTGAAGCAGCTGACACTGCCATCTGGTATTGAGGAATTAGGAGATGGGGCGTTTGGTCTATATGCGGAGGCAGAGGATGAAACACCATCCGTTGTCAAAAATTTTTCTGTGACATATGGCAGCAATTCTAAAATTAAGAAATATGTATCGCAATACGATATTCCGGCAGAAGTCACTGAGGGCAGTGGCAGTAGTTGGGTTTTACCGGTTTGTATGATAAGCGGTGTGATCTTGATTGCCGCCGTTGTGGTTGTGATCTTGGTGATGAAAAAAAAGAAACAAACAGGAAAGGGCGGAACAGCATGAGACAATGGAAACGGATGGTGATGGGATGTTTGACCACGGGGCTTTTGTTGTTTACGGCTTTGCCGGTACAGGCAGTGGAAGAGGATTTAAGCGGACGAACACAGGATGTGACAGATGGCAGTACATTTGAGGATGGGACACTGACTTATACGGTGCTTTCTAATATGCAGGTTTCTGTAACAAGCTGTGTTTCCACAGCAACCAATATTAGTATTATGCCGAAAATTGATGGCTATGATGTCGTTTCCATTGGAGATCAGGCATTTGCAGGATGTGAGTCCTTGCAGTCTGTAACCATTCCATCCAGTGTTACAGAAATGGGAGAAGGGGCGTTTCAGTCTTGTACTTCTTTGCAGCGAATTACATTGCCCGATAGCATGACAGAGGTTCCAGACGGTGCATTTTTGAGTTGCTCTGCGTTGGAAGAAGTAACCTTTGGAAATGCTGTTACAAGAATCGGAAGAATGGCATTTGCCTATTGCAGCACATTGGAGCGCATTTCTATACCGGATACGGTGACAGAACTGGGTGAACAGACTTTTATGAGCTGTTCCTCCTTGGCATCTGTTACAATTCCAGAGGAAATGACAGCACTGCCGGCTTATATGTTTCAGAACTGTTCTTCGCTGCAATCCTTTTCCATTCCGGATACGCTGACGGATTTGGGGTATTTGGCATTTGTTGGGTGTAGCAGCTTGCAAGAACTGGAGGTTTCGGACAACCATCCGGTCTATTGTTTACAGGACGGCGTTTTATACAGTAAGGATTTGACGGAATTATATTTATATCCAGCTGGAAAAACGGAAACAGCATTTGTCGTTCCAGATGGAGTAACAATGATTGATGACGGTGCCTGTTTTGCAGCTTCTTTTCAGTCGCTGACTTTGCCGGAGAGTTTACAGGTGATTGGTTCGGGGGCATTTAATTACTGTACCAGTTTGCAGACCGTTACCATTCCGGAGCAGGTTACTGCTATTTATGACCATGCTTTTTCGGATTGTTCTGCACTGACTTCTGTGGTGTTTGCCGGTGATGCAGAATCAACGGACAACGACCTGCAAATCGGCGGATATGCTTTTTTCTGTTGTGAAATGCTGATGGATGTGACCTTGCCGAAGCGTGTGACGGGCATTGGAGAATTTGCTTTCGGTGTAACAGAACAGCAAAAGGTGAATGCGGATGGCAGTACAACAGATGAGATGGAAACCATTGCAGTGAGTGGATTCTTGTTGACAGGCTACGAGGGAGCAGCGGCGAAGTACATCAGTGAAAGCCGAAGCAATGGTATACGGATTAACTTCAAGTCATTGGAAATTCCATGGGTCAAGATTGTAAGCATTTCATTGGCTTGTACAGCAGGGTTGCTGGTGATTTTCCTTGCAGTACGATGGATCAAGAAAAAGCGGTTGACGGTTTCGGAAAAGCAGGCATTGGAGGAGGCAACGGCAGAACGGCAGATTCCACTTTCTAAACGGGAACCGGATCCAGAGCCAGAAGAAGAACCCTATGTCAGCATACTGGAGGATGCAGTATCACCATTGCAGACACATCAGTTCGGGCATGACACGCCAGAGGAAACCGTAGAAAAGGCGGAAGTGCCAGAAGAAACAGATTAAAGTATTTTTTCGATAAAAAACGGAAAGCAGTTGTATCAATCTGCTTTCCGTTTTTCTTTATATGCATCTTTTTTAAAAATATGTTGTTTAACGGCTGTTTCCGCCGCCGCCGAATCCGCCGGAGCTGCTGCCACCACCGCCACCGCCAGAACCGCTGCTTTCTGATTCCACTTTGACACGAGAAATATGTTTATGCAGGAACTGGTCGGTTTTTCTGCCATAGCGAATCTTTCCGGATGGAATGTAAATCTGTGCAGATGGCTGCGATTTAAAGCGATAGTGATACTTGATACACAGCATGGTAATTAGTGCAATTACCAATCCAACAGCAAAGCTGATCAAGAATGCAGAGGTCATCTGTTTCTTGTGGATAAAAGGCGGTTTGCTGTCTGACCATACAGGCGTATCGGTTTTTTCGTCAATATACAAATATTGATCATATTTATCATCATAGATATAGTAATCGTTTGGGATTCCTTTTTCATAGTAAGATTGTAGATTTTCGCAGAAGATGGTAACAGCAGTATAAGGGTCTTCCTGTCCCCGTTTCATATGCGGATTCATCTGGCTAAAAATTTCAGAAATCCGGTCATCTCTGGCATTGGTATAGTAAAGCTGTGCAATACCATGTGTTGCAATATAGTCATGTGGGGCATAATCAGTGCTGTCGATGTAGCTGCCGTATAAATCGAGATAGAGATAAACACCATCGGAATCCTTGGAATCCCCGAAAGTTGCCAGATAGTCATCAATGGCATATTCTCTTGCATCCTCTTGACCAGAGAGTTCGTTTGCTCCCAGTCGAATAAAGACATTCATCTGAATGGATTCTGCTGTGTCCAAAATCAGGTTGTTTAGTTCAATTTCTTCTTCATCTGTCAAGACGTCTGCCTCATCCCAGAGATAGCATTCCTCCAGCATCAACCCTGTACCAGCAGCCTCTGCGGACAGCGGCTGCCATAGTGTGCTAAGATTTGCAATGGCTGCGGCAGTCAGAATGAGTGGTTTGATGGAGAATCTCATAGCAAAACACCTCCAATCAAGCCACCCAATAAGCCGATGACAATCATTAGACTGGCACAGAAAGCAATCAGCTTTGGCCAGCTTAGCGGCGGCGTGCCAGAGAACTTTTTGGTCTGTCCGTTCATGGCAAAGCTATAGTTTTTTCCATTGTGCTTGTAATTCATAAACCAGACTGGCAAAAGCACATAGTCACGCTGGAGTTGTTCCAGATTGACACGAACTTGCTTGTTCTTGACATTGGTGTATTGGGTCAGTGTGGCATTTAGCACCTGTTCGCTGGCTTCTTTGATGCGTCCCTGTACTCTTGGAATGGTGTTTTCCCATGTGACATCATATTTTTCAGCTAAAAAGCCACTTAGATACTGCATGGAGAACGAACGCATTTCCTGATAGGGGAATGGCTCAATAGCATCCATCAGTGCATCGTCGATTTTTTGCGAGCCATCTGCCGGAACACGTTCAAATGGAATGGCAGCTTGTCGGGAGACGGCATATTCTTTGGTTTCTGTGACCTGATATTTGCCCTCTCGCCAGCTGCGTACGACTTCACCGATTCCGTCCAGCGTGGCATCTGCTGTACAGCTGGCGAGCCAGAATGGCACATAAACACCGCTCATTTTTTCCAGCTGCTGTTTGGATTTGAAATCAGATGGCAGAAACCATCGCTTTTTGCACCAAGCTTTAAATTCCTTTTCGGCAGTTTCCCGCTGAACAGCAAATGGCAGGACAAAAGAAGGTTGGTATGCTCCGGTCAATCGCCCAGCAAGTACAACAGGATTGTGGCAGTAGTAACAGAACGTTGCAGAAGTAGTTTCTTCTGCGATGATCTGTGCACCGCAGGAAGGGCATTCGTAAAGACGTGTCTGTTCTTCAAATGCAGCTGTATCATTTTCATCTTTTAATGTTTGGGCATCGGGGTCAGCATGTTCCTGTGCGTTCGCATTTTGTTCTTTATAACGTGCTTCCATTTCTGCTTCTGTGAAATCGCTGGCACAATAGGGACAGGAAAACTGCTGTTTTTCTGGATTAAATACCAGTTCACCGCCGCAGTAGGGACACTTATATTGTACGGTATTCATTGGATTCCTCCTTGTTCAGATCAATTACAGCAGAAAGTGAAGTTTCCGCTGTATTATAAAAATAGAATGGGGTGTTTATCCTCGTGGTTTGCCGCATTCCGTACAAAATTTTCCTGTGTTGGTTGCACCGCAGCTGCACGTCCATTTGCCGTCTGCCGGCTTAGGCTTGCCGCACTCTGTGCAGAATTTTCCTGTGTTTTCTGCTCCGCAGCTGCACTTCCAAGTCCCTGTTGGTGCTGGCTTTGGTTTGCCGCATTCGGTACAGAATTTTCCGGTATTGGTGGCACCGCAGGCACATTGCCAGCCATTTGCAGCAGATTGCGGTGCAGCTGCTTGCTGCTGCCGCTGTGCGTTTTGCATTTGCATCTGCTGTAAGTTTGCAGCACTGGCACCTGCCATAAAACCGCCGGCGTTCTGCATGCCCATTCCCATGCCCATGAATGCCTGTGCAGCTCCGGCAGAGTTGGAGCCAGCTGCTTCCATGCCTCTTGCAACAGAACCCTGTACATAGCCTTCCCGAATAGTAGCATCAGAGAGCATGGCACCTTGGTTCCGCATGTTGATGAGCTTTTTGCTGTCTTCGTCATAACTAATGCTGGCAATGCCAACAGAGCAGATTTCAATGCCGCGCAGCTGATTCCAGCTTTCATCCAGTACATTGCTGAGATATTTAGTCAGTTCCATGCTCTTTGCAGTCAGGTTGGAGATCCGGACACCGTCTACAGACATTTGTCCGATGGCACTTTGCAGTGCGGTTAAAAATTCAGCATTGAATTGTTCCTGTATATCTGCAAAGTCAACCCGCCCACGGCTGCATGCACTGCTGTTTTCCATGAAGAATTTCAGGGGATCAGTTACCTTAATAGAATAGGTACCGTGACAGCGGAGAAATAATTCTGCATTGTAGAAGTTATCAAAATATTGCAAGGCATTTCGTGTGCCAAAGCGAATCCCACGGATTTCAGAAAGATTCACAAAGAATGCCTGTTGTGATTTGCCCGGCTGTCCGCCAAATTTGAAACGTTCAAATGTTTCCCGTACAGAAGCCTTCAAATCACCGTTTAATAGAGAGGGAGATTCTGAGAGAAAGACCTCATAGTAGCCTTGTTCTGCCGTATAGTCTACAATTTTGCCGCCCTCTGTTAAGAACATCATCTGATTGGGACCGACTTCAATGCGGGAGCCGTTAGAAATAATGTCAGCATTGCCTTTTTTATTGCTGCTTCGCTTGTTGCTGACCTGTTCTCCTTTGGTGAGAATTGTAGTTGGTGTCATGTCTTGTGCTTTGATGTAGTCCAGCCAGGAATCGGCAAGTGTACCGCCGACTGCACCCATTGCTGCTTTTACAATACCCATAATATGTACCTTCTTTCTAAAATATCATCAGAGCAATGTGATAGGGAAATTCTGCGGCTGAGCAGAATTCGTTTTTGACATAAAAAACTATAACAAAATTATATCACATTTTTTTCAAAAAAGCAAGCACTTTTTCGGTGCAATTTTGGCAACTGTAACGAGAAACGAGAAGCGGGAGAATTTTTATTTTAGGATAAATGACAGGGGATATGTGGAAAATAGATAAGATCAAGGGCAAAATAGGTCTTATTTTTGTGCAAATAAAAGGATTGACAAAAAAGAAAAAACGTGATATAATAACAAAGTTGTCACGCAAAATTGAAAGTTGTAGGAAAAACGAAATAGAACCAGTATCACATTACATTTGATACCAATGTTCATAAAAATGAAATAAAGTTCATAAAACGTTTACTTGACAATTTCGTAAAAGTGTGATATAATAAATAAGTCGTCAGGACAGAGCACAGGAAAATGAAACATAAAGTTTACATGATATTTTCTTTCGCAAACGTTCTGTAACAGACAAATGCTGTGGGAGCTTAGCTCAGCTGGGAGAGCATCTGCCTTACAAGCAGAGGGTCACAGGTTCGAGCCCTGTAGCTCCCACCATTACGGTCTGGTAGTTCAGTTGGTTAGAACGCTGCCCTGTCACGGCAGAGGTCGTGGGTTCGAATCCCATCCAGATCGCCAACGCCTCTGTAGCTCAGTCGGTAGAGCAGGGGACTGAAAATCCCCGTGTCATTGGTTCGATTCCGATCGGAGGC
>JAUNJC010000032.1 GCA_030523195.1 Oscillospiraceae bacterium | reverse complement strand
CGATCTGTTTGAATCTGTTACTATGGTAGAAACTGATGAAACTGGTGCAGTAATTGAAAGCACAAGAGTTGACATCATGGATCAGGTAAACTTCAACGGTGCAACACCGCTGAGCACATATGCAGAAACACCGACTTACTTTGTTGGTACGATCCAGGCTTACTACAACGATGGTACAACCAATACACCGATTGATGGTGCAACACCAACGGTTTACATTGGTGTAAAGGGTGATACTAACTTGAGTGGTTTGGTACAGGTAGAAGACGCTGTCATCATGCTGTCTTACTATGCACGTGCTTCTGCAGATCTTTCTCCGAAATTTGTAGAAGATGATGAACTGTTGAACAAGTTTGTTTACTTCCTGTCTGATATTGATACTGAGGCAAAGACCGGTGAAAATGTAGCAGGTGTAAATACGATTAGCGTAGAAGATGCAGTTTCTAACTTGGCTTACTATGCACAGCAGTCTGCTGCTCTGGATCCGAAGTGGCCGGATGTTGTTCCGTCCCTGAAGTCTCTGGAAGGCTCTTGCTGGTATGAAGGCTAATCACCTCTTAATATGACATCTGGTTGTGACAAACGATTTGTGACATAAAATAGAATTCCCCCGATGCGGTTTTCGTATCGGGGGATTCTATTTCTTTTTATCAATACATAAAATACCTATTGACAAGAAAAGGTGATTGTGTTATACGAAAAATTGTAAATTGGGACTTGGATTTGACACCAATCTTCCAATTTCGATGAAATGGAGTGTTCTTATTTGGGAATTGGCGAGATTTGTTTATTGGGAATTGGACTGTCTATGGATGCATTTGCTGTTTCCATTTGTAAGGGATTGCAAATGCGAACATTTCAATTCAAACAGGCTTTTTGGATGGGCATTTTTTTCGGTGGATTTCAAGCATGTATGCCATTGCTTGGATGGTTGCTGGGTGCAATGTTTGCTGCATATATTACGCAATATAGCCATTGGATTGCGTTTATTCTGTTGGCATTTATCGGCGGAAAAATGCTTTTGGAGTCAATTCGACAGAAAAAAGAGCCGACGGAAACAGCTGCAAAGGATTTCAATAAAATTGATTTTCGGGAATTATTTTTGCTGGCTGTGGCAACCTCAATTGATGCTTTAGCAGTTGGCGTCACATTTTCGATGATGCCGGATGTGAATATTTTTCTTGCAATTTTATGGATTGGTTTGATTACATTGGTGATTTCTATGATAGGTGTAAAAATTGGAAATCTTTTTGGAGATCGGTTTGAAAAACAGGCAGGTATTTTAGGCGGTTGCATTTTGATTGCCATTGGCGTAAAAATTTTACTGGAAGGGCTGGGTATCTTTCGCTGACGGTGAACAAAGGTGGATGCAGCTGTGGCATTGTGTATGTAAGGAGGACATATTGAAGTGCGGGGGACGAAAATTGTATTGGATTTAGAATTTATTTCCATCAAGCAGCAGCATCAGCCGTTTACGATGCAGGAAATTATTGAAATTGGAGCAATTGCATTAAATGCAGAAAATGAAATCATGGATGAATTTCAAACGTATGTAAAACCGCAATATGGTGTCGTATCGCCTATGATTACGAGTATAACAGGGATTACAAATGAAATGTTGAGAAAAGCGGATTATTTTTCTCGTGCCATGCAGAGATTTGAGACATGGCTGCCGCAGAAAGAGGCATATCGTTTTTATACTTGGAGTCGAAGTGATCAGACCGTATTTTTGCGAGAGTCAGAGTGGAAAGAACGGCCGCTTTTAGATGGATTCTATCGGTATTGGGTAGACTTACAGCGACTACATCAGCGGATTTATCGGTTTTCTCGCCCACTGAAATTGGTAGAGGCACTTGGTTCCATGCAAATTGAATTTGAGGGAACGGAACATGGTGCATTAGCAGATGCACGAAATACAGCGAAGATTTTACAGGAACTCTCGGATGTGCGGGGAATGCAGGAAATTCGTTCACATTCCCATGTGACCTATAATGATGATCGTCATACAGCTGGCTTTACCTTGGGGTTACAAATTCGTAAGCCGCCGCATCGAAGATAATAACAAAATCGCCGACAACTGGATAAGTTGTTCGGCGATCTTTTTTGAAACGATTGTTTTTATTATGCTTGTAAACAAGGATGATACTGCTGCATGATGGTTTTATAGATGAAGCGGTGTCCCTTTCGATTTGGGTGAATACCGTCTGCACATAGTAAGGATTGATATCCGTGCTGTGCTAGAAAAGCACTGCGGATGTCCACCACGGGTACACGCAATTTTTGTGCCAGCAATAGTACTTTCATGTTGTACATCTCCTGCCAGCGGTAGATGGTATCTACGCTGCCCAACCAGTGTAAAATATTATTGGCGTGTAAATTACGGGAGATCCATTGAAAATATCGTTTTGGCTCTAGTGGCGGTAAGGTCAGCAAAATGGGATTCCCTTTCTTTTCCTGAATGAGTTGGATGGCCTTGGTATAGAGTGCTTCAAATTGTTTCAATGGGGTATGTGGTTCATGGTGTGCCTGTGGTCGTTCGGAAACCGCCTGCCAGTCGAAATCGCAATCATTGCCGCCAAATTCCAGAAAGACATTCTGATAATCGGAAAGCTGTTCTGTATGGCGATTAATGATGGAAATTCCTTTCTGAATGGTACTGCCCATAACAGAAAAATTATGCAATGCCGCTGCCGGTGTGACCCATTGACAAATTTCTTTTTTCAGCGTACTATAACGATGTGTTTCTTCGTCCAAAACAATTCCCTTGCTAATAGAATCGCCAAAAATACCAATTTGAATTGCGTTTTGCATCACAGAAACCCTCCTTGCTGTCATGTAGACGGACTACATGCATCGAATCAAACATTTAAAATTTTTTGAGAAACAGATAGCAAAACGGACGCTCCAAGGAACGTCCGCTGTTGGTGTGACCGAACCTATAAGCCGAGTTCTGTCGAGTATGGTAATTTATCTCGACTGTACGTTGCCGCACAGCTCTAGCCGTCGTTACGCAGTGTTCCATTGGGCCAATGTTGAACGTGCGTACCAATAGACGTTGCATCGGATAAGGTTTACATAGCAGCATAGTCACCTATGCTCTGGTGTGCTCTTACCACACCTTTCCACCCTTACTTTCTAAGAAAGCGGTATCTCTCTGTTGCACTTGCTCTAGGGTCGCCCCCGGTTGCCGTTAACAACTATCCTGCCCTGCGATGCTCGGACTTTCCTCATGGATGAAAAATCATCCACGCTACCATACAGTTCGCTCACTCTCTTATTTTACAAGAAAACACTGCATTTGTCAAGTATAATTTTCAGAAAATTTGAGAATTTTCTGTGCTGAAAAAAGGAACCCGCCAGTATTTTTCCACCATATGTTTTAAATATGTGAGATTGTTATCGACAATTCCAGGCCTCCAGTGTCTCTAAAATATCATCGTAGACCATTTGCTTATGAGATTCATTTAAGATTTCATGCCGCATATGTGGGAATAGTTTGCCAGAAACATTTCTGTATCCAATTGTCTGCATACGCTGAACAGCTTGCTGCCAGTGTTCATCATTGCCTCTGCATGGATCTTCTGCACCAGATAAAAAACGAATGGGTAGGTCTGGTTTTGTAATCTGCCAATCATCTGTACGATATGTGGTTTGTAGAAGAGAAAGCAGGACAGCATAACCATTGAGGGAAAAATGAAATTGACAGAGTGGATCTGCATTGTAAGCGTCCACAACGGTTTCCTCGCTGCAAATCCAACTGTTTTCTCTGGATTCTGATCGGAAGGGGCGTTGAAAAAGATTATACATAATACGGTTAATGTGTTTGCTGTGTGCGGTATCTCCTTTATGTGCAATGACACGATTTAAAATAGATTGGATGCGTGTCATCGCTGGTAGTGGAGAGGGAGAGCCAATGAGCAGCAGTCCATCCAGAATATTAGGATACTGTCGGAGATAGCAGCGTGCAATCAAAGAACCCATACTATGCCCGATTAGAAAAATGGGAAGATTGGGATATTGTGCTTGGATCCAGCGTGTCATTTGATACAGGTCAGCTACCACTGCTTCGGCACCATTTTCGCCGAAGTATCCCAGTTGTTTTTTACTGTAAATGCTTTTGCCGTGTCCACGGTGGTCATGAATCAGGCAGACAAATCCCTGCTGGGTCAGCGTTTGTAGAAAATCCAGATAACGTTCCTTGTGTTCGCACATGCCATGGGAAATTTGCACAATAGCATGCGGTGGTGTTTCTGCTGGCACAAGGCATAAGCCGGACAAAGGAAGTCCGTCTTGTTCGGAAGAAAGTGTGAATGTTTGTGTATGAATTGGCAGCATAAAATTCCTTCTTTCTGTTTTTATTTCATCTATGTCGATGATGAGATTGCTGGGAATCGGTTTTTCCAGCGTAGAGATTTTTATTAGTATAGCAAAAATGCTGTCACTTGTCCAGTACACTTTTTCTGTTTTTGTTGCATTTGAAAGTCCCTTTTGGAAAATAAAAAAGTTGCAGAAAAAATAAAATTTTTTTGTAAAACCACTTGAAATTTTGTCTGTCTTATGGTATAATAAAAATTGTCACGGCAGAGTGTGCGTGAATGTGCACATGTTCTGCTGTCGGATCCATTCCGGAATATCGGTGTGCGGGTCCTGTGCAACAAAGCACCGTGAACCATGTCAGGCGGGGGACCGAGCAGCATTAAGCGGATCGTTTTGTGTGCCGCAGTCAACCTGCACACCCATGTTCCGGAATTTTTTTGTAAAACGACAGAAAAAAGGAGGCGGATTCCATGTACAAAGCACTTTACCGCACATGGCGTCCCATGTCGTTTGATGATGTCATTTCTCAGCCGCATATCACGGAAACCTTACAAAATCAGGTGCGAACCGGAAAAACAGCACATGCCTATCTTTTTACAGGTTCTCGGGGAACGGGGAAAACGACCTGTGCTCGAATTTTGGCAAAAGCAGTCAACTGCCCACATGCCGTCAACGGCAATCCCTGTTTGCAGTGTGACATCTGTAAAGATGCCGATCGTGGTGTGTTGTCTGATGTGGTGGAAATTGATGCGGCATCTAACAACAGCGTAGAAGATATTCGGGATTTACGGGAGGGGACGGTTTACCGTCCAGAACGTTGTACCTATAAGATTTATATCATTGATGAGGTGCATATGCTTTCCCCCAGTGCTTGGGGTGCTCTGCTGAAAGTGATGGAAGAGCCGCCAGCGTATGTGAAATTTATTCTGGCAACGACAGAAATGCACAAAGTGCCGGCAACGATTTTGTCTCGCTGCCAGCGGTTTGCCTTTCATCGAATACGATTGGAGGATATTGCAGCTCGGTTGCGTTATATTGCGGAAAAAGAACAGATTCCCCTTGCAGAAGGGGCAGATATGCAGATCGCACGCTGTGCAGATGGCGGAATGCGGGATGCCATTTCGCTGTTAGATCAATGTGCTGCGGTATCCGATGGTGCCATTACACCGGAAGCGGTGGCAGCGTCTGCTGGCGTGGCAGGGCGGGAATCGTTGTTTCGGATTCTGGAGGGCGTTTTGCAGAATCATCTTTCTGTTGCTTTACAGGAGATAGATGCACTTTACCAGTGTTCCAAAGATATGGCGAGACTTTGTGAAGAACTGACTGAGCAGCTGCGGAATATGATGTTGCTGCGAGCCGGAAATGTGTCAGAGACGTTATTGCATTGTCTGCCGGAGGAATTGCCACGTTTGCGGCAGATGACCAATACTGTGATGATGGAACAAATTTTGCGTGCCATTTCTATTTTGCAGGACTGTCGGGAACGAATGCAGCGAAATCCGGGGAAACGAACAGAATTGGAATTGGCACTGATTCGACTGACCATGCCAGCAACTGTGACAGTACCAGTGACCAATACACAGACGGCACAGCAGCCAATATCTAATTTATCAACTGCTGCATCAATGCAACAGCAGGCAGTTCCTGTACCGCAGACAGCGGTACCAGTTGCATCTGCTTCATCCGTGCCGCAGGACATTCGACCAGTGACACAGTGGGCAGATATTTTAGAGGCTTACCGGAATGTGAATCCGGCAGTTTCTGGAAGTCTAGCGGAGTCGGATGCCTATATTCGTGGAAATACGCTGTTGATTGTTGCAAAGAATGCCTTTTTCCTGACACTGCTGAAAAATCACGACAATGCTCGTTCACTGGGCGAAACTGTTAAGCAGATTTTGGGACAAGAATATAAAATTCTTGCAAAATGCAGTGCACCAGCACAGGCAGAACAGCCGCCAGTACAGACCTTATTACAAAGAGCAAAAGACAGCAATCTTGAAACTGCTGTGGAATAAAAATATTACTATTAAAAAGTTTCTTGAAGGAGATTTCAATCATGAAAGCAAGATTACCAAAGCAAAATATGGGCGGAGCCCAGAATATGAATGCAATGATTCGTCAGGCACAGAAAATGCAGGATGAAATTACTACTTTGCAGGAAGATATTGAAGGCAGAGAATTTACGGCAACTTCCGGCGGCGGTGCTGTAACCGTTGTGGTAACAGGAAAGAAAACCATCAAGTCTTTGACGATTGATAAAGAAGTGGTAGATCCAGAGGACATCGAAATGCTGCAAGATCTGGTGATCAGTGCCATCAATGAGGCAGTGAATCAGGTAGAAACTACCACGGAAGCAGAAATGAGCAAAATTACAGGCGGTGTTTCTCTGCCGGGGTTGTTTTAATTCATGGCGGATAGCAACGCATTGCCATTGGTTTTGCTGGCAGAGCAGTTTGCAAAATTGCCGGGCATCGGCATGAAATCTGCACAGCGTTTGGCATATTATCTGATTTCCAGACCAGAAGAAGAAGTACAGGCATTTGCAGATGCCATGCTGCACGCAAAGAAGGCAATTCATTACTGTACCTGCTGTCAGAATCTCACCGATCAGGCAGTCTGTCCGATTTGCAGTGATGACAGCAGAGATCATTCTGTGGTCTGTGTTGTGGAAGCCCCAAAGGATGTGGCAGCGTTTGAGCGGACAAACGAATATCACGGTGTCTATCATGTTCTGCATGGCTTGATTTCTCCGTTGACGGGGGTTATGCCCGAACAGCTGAAAATTCGGGAGTTACTGGCACGCTTACAGGATGGTGCCGTAAAAGAGGTCATTATGGCAACCAATCCGACGGTAGAGGGTGATGCTACTGCAATGTATCTTGCAAGATTGCTCAAGCCGATGCAGGTGACGGTTTCTCGGCTGGCATTTGGGTTGCCGGTTGGCGGTGTGGTAGAATATGCCGATGAAGTTACGCTTTATAAGGCTTTGGAAAATAGAAGTGAAATGTAACAAGAGCACCCCTGTCAGGCGGCAGGGGTGCTCTTTTGAAAAAGGGGGATGTGTCTATGAATTCCTGTGAAACCATTCGTACCACGATGATGGCATATGACTGGATTGGGTTTGATCTGTTTGATACATTGCTTTTACGTCCATTTTGGAGACCGGATGATTTATTTTGTCAGATGGAGCAAGTACTTGGCAGGGTAGGATTTGCAGCACTGCGGAGTGAAACAGAAGACCAACTACGGAAGCATCGGAAGCGAGAATTGACTTTACAGGAAATTTATCAATCCATTCAACAGAAAACAGGGGAATCGGCTTGTATCATACAGCAGTGGATGGATCTGGAACTGGAATTGGAATGGCAGTATTGCTATCCGAGAGAAAGTGGAATGTCATTGTACTGTGCGGCGAAAGAAGCTGGAAAGCACATTGCCATTGTAACAGATATGTACTTACCATTGGAGCAAATTGTTAGGATGCTGCAAAAGATCGGAGCAGGGGATTATGATACCGTGCTGCTTTCCTCTCAGCTGGGGTTTAGCAAGGCGAACGGCGGTATTTATCGGTATCTGAAACGGATGGGGATTCCTGCAAAGCGGTTTTTGCAGATTGGAGATAATCGGATTGCAGATGTAGAAAATCCACGTTGTCTTGGAATGAATGGAATGTGGCTTCCAGCAGCGAATACCGTTTTTCAACACTATGGACGGCTCTATCCGGCAATTGCAGCGGAGCAGGCATCACTTGCAGTACGCTGTAGTGTTGCCATTGCAGCAAATGCCTATTTTGATGATCCGTTTCGAATGATGCGAAGGGATTGTGACTGGAATGCAGATCCTTATTATATGGGGTTATTGCTGCCCACCGCAGATCATTTGCCTGCGGTTGTGACACAGGATTTTATGTTTCAGCGGGGACAGGAACGGGCATTGCAGTTGGCAAAGGCATTTTTTGGTGCAGAACTTCCAAGTTCTCAGGCAGCGGCAGAGATGCTTTGCAGTTATGCAGAGGCAGCAGATCGAGGCGTATTTCCGGAAGATGCAGCGTGGGCAGCAAAATGTACCCTTTGTCCATTTTTGCCGCTGCCGGAGCCGAAGCAGCCGGCGAAGTGGAAAACACGATTGCGGTTATTGCGGCAGGTCTTCTAAGGCAAAGTGGGTTTGATGGAGTAGTTATAATCGTTTTATGCATTTTGATTACATAAAAACGTCCATTTGTACACGTTTCTTGTACAAATGGACGTTTGTTTTTATGATATTTCGGAAGTAGCTGCCGGTTCTGATGTGGCAATTGGTTCTGTCGTCTGTTTTGGTGCATACCATGCCTGATATTCCGACAGCGTCATGACCAAATCGGAATTATATGCTGCAATCATCTGTTCTCGTGTTGTATATCCGGCTGTCTCATCCATCAGATATTCCCCATACCACAGCCCAAAGAATGACCAAACTGCTTTATCTCGCAGTACATCTGTCAAATTTGGAATGGTACTGCATTCACTCAATGCCACCAGTTTATTGCCCGCCAGTTCCTGTAGAGCAAAAAATTGCTCGTAGCGGCTGCCGTAACCCGCACCTGCGTCTAAATAAATATCGGCTGCGGCAATGTCATATTGTGTTTCCGGTACGAGATAATCTGCACTCTGTCCGTTCCAAATCCAAATCAGATTGTGTAGCTGATGATATTCTACCATACGGGTGTACATAAGATTCCAAAGCCATTGATAAGCCTCGCTGCCAGAAGCACCCCACCAAAACCAGCCATTGCTTGCCTCCTGAAGTGGTCGCCATAGAACGGGTACACCAGCATCTTGTAATAGTTTCAATGCTTCTGCTGTGGCATCTATGTCCTCTATCAATGCAATACATTCTGCGGAAATTGTGTCGGCGTTTCGCAGCTGTTGCAGTTCATATCGGTTGCAGTGTGCAATGTCAGTTGTAGTAACTGCATTGGCAAGGGAAAAGTCTGTTTCCTCGCTGTAGACAGATGCGGTTCCCATGGGAGCATTCCAGTGCCACATCAACCCCACAATACCGCCTTGCTCTGCCCAGTCTAGGCTGGAGTCAATGGCATCTGCTTCGGTTGGAGAACCCCCATTTCCAGAGTAGCCATATAAGTCTGCAAAGCGAATGACGGGCAGTTGTCCTGTAATCTGATAGATTTGTGTCAGTTCTGTATTTTCAGCACTGGAGACATATTGACCAGAAAGAATTTTTTTTCCATACTGCTCTGTTAAGAACTGCATGAGTTGTCTGGTTTCTTCTGTTGCATTGCCATCACAGAGTGTTTCTGCGATAGTCGGTTGGATGGGAATTTCTGCGTTTTGCAGCAAAATACAGTCAATCATTCCCTCACCACTCGTTTGTTGGATGGTAATGGTGCGTGTTCCTGCTTCCAAATAGACATTTTTTATGGTTGCCTGTACAAATTTTCCGGTACCCGGAATAGAGAGGGTATCACAAGGCGTTCCCTCTACCGTCATCAGACAGGCAGCTTCACTGTCCGCTGCCATGATGACAGAAATATCGTAATGTTGGGTGGATGGTACAGAAACGTTGAACACCAATGTATTTTGTAGATTGCCGGAAAGTCCAGTTACATAGCCGCTGCCAGTGTAACCGCTGCGTGTGTTTTCCACCGTGAAAACTTCAGAGAGCTGGCAGTCTTCTGCCTGCCCCCACACTTCTGCTGGCATTTCCATGCTGACAGGGGATTGTATGGTTTCCTGAGGATAGGAGGGACCTTTTATAGTGGTAGTAGCAGCGGCAGCAGTGACAGTCATTGGGGCAGTTGTTTCTTCGGTTGTCTCTGATGAAACGACCGAGGACTGTATTTCTGCATATTGCTGTACGTTTTGGCAGCCTGTCAGAAAGAAAAAACAGGGTAGAGATAAAAAGACTGCATCTATTCGGTTCATGTGCGGTTCCTCCTTTGGATTTCTGTTTGCAGTGTGGAAACGATCCGCATTTATTATGTGCGTACTGTATAGGTATGTCCCTTTAGGGTATTAAATTGAATCACTTCTCCATCCATCACAGCCTCTACAGGTTTTTGTTCACAAGTGATGCTGGCGATGGCATTGCACCGCAAACGGCACACATTTCCGCTGAGAGAGAGAATGGAAGCTATTTGCAGTTTGCCATTCGTCCACTGTATGCTTACTTCAAAACCACCCCTTGCTCGCAGACCGCTGACACTGCCTTCTGTCCACTCAGCTGGTAAGGCGGGGAGTAAATTTAATTCGTTGGCATGGCTTTGCAGCAGACATTCTGCAATGGCAGCAAGACCGCCAAAGTTGCCGTCAATTTGGAATGGCGGGTGAGAGTCTAGTAAGTTTGGATTGGTTGACCATGTTAGCAGTTGCTGGAAGTTTTCATATGCCATTCTACCGTCCAGCAGTCTTGCCCACATATTCATAATCCATGCACGGCTCCAACCGGTGTGGTGATCCCCATGGATTAGGCGGCGAATTAAGGTTGCACGGGCAGCTTTGCTGAGATGTGGTGTCAAGTACGGGTCAATCAAATTTGCCGGATATAATCCAAATAGATGAGAAATGTGACGGTGTCCGATGTCCACTTCTTCATAGTCTTCCGTCCATTCTTGAATTTGACCATAGCGTCCGACTTTAATTTTAGGGAGTTTCGGAAGCAAGTCAGAGAGCGTCTGTGCAAATGCAGCATCCCGTTGTAAAATTCGACTGCTTTCTATGACATTCTGGAACAGAACGGTGATAATTTCCATATCCATTGTTGGACCAATGCAAAGGCTGCCAGTTTCACCGCTTGCGGTACGGTAGGTGTTTTCCGGTGAAACAGAAGGTGCGGTGACTAGTTCGCCGTTTTTGTTTTGTATGAGATAGTCCACAAAGAACAATGCCGCATTTCGCATACAGTCATAATGGGCGGAGAGAAAGTCACGATCCTGTGTAAACGCATAGTGTTCAAAAATATGCAAACAGAGCCATGCTGCTCCCATTGGCCAGATGGTTGCTGGCATACATAAATCTTGCGGTGCTGTATCGCCCCATAGATCTGTACTATGATGACAGACAATGCCACGGCAGTGATACATTTCTTTGGCAGTTTTTCGTCCAGATTCTTGTATTCTGGTAATCAAATCAAACAGTGGCAGATGACATTCTGACAGGTTGCAGACCTCTGCTGGCCAGTAGTTCATTTGGGTATTGACATTGACTGTGTAGCGGCTTCCCCATGCTGGGTGCATATCCTGATTCCAGATGCCCTGCATATTCATGGGTTGAGAACCGGGACGGCTGGCGGAAATCATCAAATATCTTCCGTAGTTGAAATATAGAACCGCCAGATGTCCGTCGTGAATTTGCAGCTTGCATTCCTTATGGTCGCCTTCGTCGCCCCGCAGCCGTTGTAAGCGTTCATCTGTGGGGAGAGCACTGTTCCCTTCGCTGTTGTCTGGCAGGGTGAGCCGTACTCGACGGAACAGTTTTTGATAGTCGCTCAAGTGACGATAAAGCAGTTCTTCATAGGTGCAGTCTTGGGCATAGGCAACGTCCATACGTGCTGCTTCTGTGTAATCTTCTCCGTGATAGAAGCTGGTGGCCACTGAGAGCAGCAATGTCACTTCATCTGCCTGTTCAATGACCAGCTGACCGCCAAGTGTCCGCAGAGAACCGCCGATTTGTTTGCCGGTCAGTGCAGCAGCAAAGCCAATGCCGTTTTTGCCGCCGGTGCCGCCAGTATAAAGAATGGTATTGGGGGCACAGGGACGGCAGTCATCATAGTCATCCTCTCTGCCATCGATCCCGACAGAAAGGGAGATGCAGCCTTTTTGGTCTGCGGCAATGTGCAGCACCATGATTTGATCTGGATAGGAAACGAACAATTCTCGAATATAGGTGACTTCATTCACGGTGAACTGTACTGTTGCCAATGCTTGTTCTAAATCCAGACTGCGGCGGTACTGACGGGCTTTGCCCTGTAATGTTTGGTGAATTTGCAGATTGCCAAGCGGCATGTAGTGCCGTGCATTCGGTGTGACGCCCTGCATTTTCTGAAAGGCAATTTCTTCTGCTTTTTCGATGTGTTCTTCTAAGAGCAGCTTGCGGATTTCCTGCAAGCCTTCATAGGCATCTGGATTATTGCGTTTCCGTTTTCCGCCAGACCAGACAGAATCTTCATTGAGCTGAATGACTTCCTGTTCGGGATCGCCGAACAGCATGCCGCCGATTCTGCCGTTTCCGACTGGTAGGGCATGGTCAAAATCAACCGCTGGACTGCGGTACCAAAGTGTGGTTTGTGTATCCATTGTCGTTCCTCCATTCCCGTTTGAAAAGATGCTGTGTAGATCATCATAAGACATGCATGAAAGGGGCAAGTCTTATCCGTTGTGCGGCGTAGCGTTTTCTCTATTATTGTTTTCGGGCATTTTAGGTAGAATTCCTTTTCGCCAAATAGATGGAATTTTTGTACAAGGAAAAATTTTACCTATTATCCTACCCATTATATCATACTGCACGGTAAAAAGCAATCATTTCTTCTAAAACAATGCAGGGCATTTTAATGAAATGGAATTCTCTAAAAACAATCTATGGCGTTCTATGTCAGATGCCATTCTAATTTTTCAGGAAAAATTCCATAAAAGGAAATGAAGTCCTGTTTTACCTCATATTTTTTTGATTTCCTTCCCTATTTCTTGACATTGTGAAAAGAATATGGTACAATAAAATAAAATCAGCCGGCGATGTCAGTGGGGAATAAATAGCTGAAAATGCACGAATGATATAGCAGAATGAGGGGCTAGGATTGAGAAAAATATTCTGTTTGGAAATTGATTTTAATGGCGGCGGATGTCGGCATTCTTTTTTTATGTATTAAATTGATTTATTTTTTCTTTTTCATATTGGAAAAGCCTGTTATGTGTATTTCCCGTCTGGTTTCTATGTATCGGTGCAGTGGTAAAGGACGGAGAAATTTTTGTACTGGATAGGGGGGCACTAGTTTGAATTTTGACATTGGCAGAAAGCTGGATTTCTGCTTAGGGAAAGATTTGTGCCGTTTAGGGAGCGAATGCACAGGAAGCATTGCTGACAGAGCAGGAAATTGTTGCGACATAGGAAAGGAGCATTGTGCAGTATGTTCTATCAGAAGTACATAAAGCGAATATTGGATATTATAGGGAGTCTTTTGGGATTGTGCATCGCTGCAATTCCGATGTTGATTATTACACTTGTGATTGTTTGTTCTGACCCCGGTACTGTGATTTTTTCTCAGGAACGTGTTGGAATGCGGAAAAATGGTAAGGAAACGACTTTTCAGATGTACAAGTTTCGCAGTATGTGGATGAGCACACCGGCAGATATTCCTACGAGTGAACTGGAAAATCCGGAAGATCATATTACACCGGTTGGAACATTTCTGCGGAAAACCAGTCTGGATGAACTGCCGCAGCTGGTGAATATTTTACGGGGGGACATGTCCCTTGTTGGCCCACGTCCGGCACTATATAATCAAGAAGATTTGTTACAGATGCGGAGGGAAAATGGTTCTGATGGGGTAAAGCCGGGACTGTTTGGCTGGGCACAGATGAACGGACGGGATAAACTGACTGTAAAGCAAAAGGCAGATCTGGACGGGGAATATGTGAAACGAATGTCATTTTGGTTTGACTGCCGGTGTTTGTTTGGTTCTGTGATTGGTTCAATTTTACAGAAAGATATTGTAGAGGGAAAGCAGAAAAAATAGGGAGATGGAGGAGAATATTGTGTGGGTGTGATGATATTTATAGTTTTGACTGTAGCTTTATTTGTATTTTATTATATCATAATTATAAAATCTTATGTTGAAAACAAGAAGAAGTGGAATCAGGCGATACCGGTAGAGGCGAAGATTGTTTCGATCGAAAACGAAGTATACGAACATGAATGTTGTGGGGAAAATGACTATAGAGATGTTTTTTCGGCAACTCGGTGTATAGTATCCTTTTATGTGAATACCATAGAGTATGTACAGGACGCTATGATAGAAAAACGAAAACAAAAATTACAAGTGGGAGATTTGGTAGAAATTCGATATTACTACAATGCAAAACAGGAAATAGAAATTGTAGATGAAACAAAATTTCATAAATCGTCCGGAGATATGTTGTTTGGGGTGCTCATACTGGCGGCGATGCTATTGGTGCTGTTGAAATCTTTTTTGTCATCATACAAATGACCGGAGAACAGTGGTTCATCCGGTCATTTTTTCTTATTTAGTGAATGCCAACCCGTTTATCTTGAAAATCTGCCAACCGTGCATGATAGGCTGCGATGACTTCTTTTTCAAAAGCAAGCGGTATTTCTTGCCCCGTTATTTGCCACAGAAGCTGTTTCGTAAAGTAGGGGTTGAGAATAAGCATCGGTCCAAGCAGATAGGTACCATAAAAATGGTGTCTCTGAATGCCGTCGATGCGTGCGGTTTCGCACATAGGTGTGCCTTTTGTGACCTGTAAAAATGGTGTTTCTGTTTCCCCCAGTGTTGAATGTGTGAATTGGGCACGGAAACCAACCATTTGCAGCCGATTGTATGTGCCAAGCACCAGACTGTAAAAGCGGTGCATCAGATCTCGTGTAGTGGTTATATCCAGAAGCCCCAGACATTCTGTCATACCGGTTTGCACATCTATGATTTGTTTTCCAAATATCTCCATGGCATTGCCGGTTGCCAGAAAAAATGTACCGTTGGCAATACATTCTGCAATGCGTTCTCGATAGGGCAAAAGCCGTACAATGACTGTACATTGTGTACGTTCTGACATTGGTCCAATATAAATCAGAGATACAGGGTGCTTTACAAAATAGGGTTCGTCATTCAGTGCCGTATGGATGATTTTTGCATGGGGAAGACATTGTTGCAGATATCGCAGATTGCCGGTGTCACCGAACAGATTGCAGACTTCGGGGTATAATGCTTCAATGATACAATCTCTCATGCTTCTGTCACCTCCTGCAACTGCTGTTTTATTTGAGCAAGAGACTCGGTATTGTACAAATCGTACAATACAATTAGTTTTTCAAACCGCTCCCATTGCAGATGTTGCACGGTTTCCGTTTCGCTGGCACAGCAGGAAATGCGGCTGCGGTCAACACCGGCAATCAGCAGACGAACTAGATAATCCATTGCTCGTTTTCCGCCCACAATAATTTGTACAATATTATCTTGTTTGAGAAATTCAAAATCGGTTTCGTAAATCCAGGCAATATTTTCTGAGGTGTGACGACGGTCATAGAAGTCCTCCAGAATGAGAATGACTGCTTTTTTGCCGGATTCTTTTCGCACAAAATCACATGCAGCAGAGCAGGCGATGGGGTTTTGTCCCTTTGCCAGAGAGATATATACTGGTTTTCCGTGTGAGGTGAGAGTATCATAGCGGGATTTTACGATTTTGCTGCCCTGCATGCAGGCAGCTGTTTCTTGTTGGGAAAGTCCATAGGTACGTAAGAAAGCAATGACTGCGGCAGAGTTGTAAATATCTGTAATTCGATCATTTGGAATGGGGTAATGTTCCTCTTTTCCGTCATGCAGAATGGTGGCTGTGCGGTCTGTTACTGCTGTCACCTGATAATCTGCTTTTGCGTTGCAGAAACCACACTTCGGGCAGACTGCTTGACCGATATGATTATAATGTCGGAATTGAAATTGCAGCCGTGTGCCACATTTCGGACAGTTTACGATGTCGCAGACCAAACTGTCATTGGTCGGCATCTCGTTCGGAAGCAGCGAAACCCCAAAATAAACATGTGGCTGTTCTGGTACGAGTGTACTGCTGATCAGGTCGTCTGCGTTAGAAATCAGTGTGGTTTTTTTCGGGATATTTCGGTTGAGAAGTTCAAAAATAAATTCTGTATGAGCGTTTCGTTTCATAGAATCCCGCTGCAAATTGGTACAGATAAGGTAATCTGGCTGTACATATGGCAGAATGCGTCCTGCACTGCGTTCGTCCATTTCCAGCAGGAGAGTATTGGCATGCAGTGTGCCGTTCAGATCGGAATTTGCAAGCAGCAGGGAGGCAATTCCTGTATCAACATTTCCGCCGAATGGGTTTGTGATGAGCGTGTCACCTCTCTTTTTTAAAGCGTTGCCGATGAGATTGGTGACTGTTGTTTTTCCGTTGGTGCCGGTAACAAGAATAACATTTTTTGGCATCTGAAATTGCGAAAGTAACTGCGGACAGAATTTTAGAGCCACTTCGCCCGGTAGATTTGTCCCATTTCGTTTCATCAGATGCATTCCGTGAATCATGGCTTTTCCAATCAGGGCAGCCACATAATAAGAAATGCATTTTTTCATGATGTTTTTGATTCCCACTTTCTTGTTTTTGTTTTTTCTTTTTTTCTTTGAAATGGTATAAAAGATGGTGCCATTTCTCTATTATTTTATCATAATACTTGTGTGTTGTCAATCTGTTTTTCGTGCTTTTGCGACAATTTTATGAGGTTCTGCATATTGATTCACTTTAATCAATTCGTAGATATAATATGTTTTTATCTCTTTATTATTCATAATAATTCCAAGAGGAGACAAAAATCTTCTCTTGGAATTCGGACTGTTTGGTTTGTTGATTTGCTGTATGAGGGAAAGAAGAGGATGGTCTTATGCTTTTTGTCGTCGTTCGGAAATGGCAGGGCTTTTATAGTCGTAGAAAACATTATATTTTCGCTCGTTGTGTGTATGTACACTAATGACTAGACCAATTGCAGCATACATACTTAGCGTTGCTGTTCCGCCGGCACTCAAAAAGGGAAGTGGTACGCCGATTACGGGCATCACTTTCAATACCATGCCGATATTCATAAAGCAATGCGTGAAAATCATTGCAGATACGCCGGCACAGAGAAACATGCCCTGCCGATCGTTGGCACGCAACCCGTTTGTTAGTGTTCGCAGACAGAGAAAAACCATAACCAATACCACTGCCATTGCTCCCACAAATCCAAGTGTTTCGCCGATATAGGCAAAAATAAAGTCGTTGTGCATTTCTGGTACGGAAACATAGTCTTCTGCATCGAATAAACCAACGCCAAATAGTTTGCCGGAGGCAAGTGCAGTTAATCCAAGATCCTGCTGATATTCCAGACCTTCCGGGTCGGTGCCGGGATGTAGGAGTACTAAAATTCTATTTTTGTGTGTGCTGCCAAGGACAAAATTCCATGCTAAAATCAAAATGGTGGGTACTGCAATGATTCCAACAAGAATATATTTCCAAGAAATGCGTGCAATTAAGAGCATTGCAGCAAAAATAAATGCAAATACAATGGCAGTTCCGTAGTCTCCTTGTAGGACAACTAGTCCCATCGGAAGACATCCGTGCAGAATCAATAAAAGCATATGGAATGGGCGGTTCATATTTTCTTCGTCTTTTGCAAGATGTAACGAAAAAGTCAGAATAAGAGCAAGTTTGAGAATTTCTGCTGGCTGTAATGTAATACTGCCGATTTGCAGCCATGCTTGGTCATCTGCACCAGAACGCTGATAACCGAGGGGCGTAAAGGTTAATAAAACGAGGATGAGTGCGATGGGGGCGTAGATAAACCAAAATCGGGCAATTTTATGATAATCAATGGCTGCCAGAATCAAAACGGAAGCGACACCAATGCCGACAGCAATCAGCTGGACAATATAGTCATCATCATCAATTTCTGCTAAAACGTGATTGACATAAATGGAGTAGAGCAGCAGTACGCTGAGAATGGAGCAGAGCAGAGCGGAAAACAACAGCGGCTTGTCCAGCTTTCTCCAGTAACGGGCAACTGCTTGTAAGATTGATTTCATGAGAACTCCTTTCTGATGGGATGGGAACTCTTTCTACTTTTAAAAGATGAGCGGATCAGATGGGGGGAAGATATTTCCAGCTGAGACTGCAATATTGAATGGCAGCCGCCATATGTCGCCGTGAAATATAATGGCTGTCGGCGAGATCGGCAATGGTGCGGCTGACTTTTAAGAGCCGATCGTAAGAACGTGCACTCAATCCCAGTCGGTCAAAGGCATCCTGTATTAGTTTTTCCGCTGCGTCTTCCATCGGACAATATTGCTGTAGTTTTCCGGCTGGAATCTGTGCATTGCAGAAAATAGAAGTGCCGGCAAAGCGTGTTTTCTGGATTTCTCTGGCTGCTTGTACTCGTTTTCGAATATCTGCGGAGGATTCAGTTTTTTCTGTTGTTGCCAAATCTTCATAGGAAACAGGATCTACCTCTACTTGCAAGTCGAAGCGTTCTAACAAGGGACCGGAGATGCGGGAGCGATAACGCTGTACTGCCTGTGGAGAGCAGGTGCAACGCCGTTTTGGATGTCCGAAATAGCCGCAAGGACAGGGGTTCATCGCTCCCACCAGCATAAAGCGGCATGGATAGGAAATGGTACCGGCTGCACGGGTAATGGTGACTATATGGTCTTCCAGTGGCTGCCGCATAATGTCCAGCGTATGACGGTCGAATTCTGCCAGTTCGTCTAAAAACAACAGCCCATTATGTGCAAGGGAAATTTCACCGGGATGGGGAATACTGCCGCCTCCCACTAAGCCAACACCAGAAATAGTATGGTGTGGTGCACGAAACGGACGTTGTGTAATCAGAGGATTTTTGAGATTTAGCAAGCCCGAAATCGAGTAGATATTTGTGGTTTCAATGGATTCTTCCATGGTCATTTCCGGCAGAATATAGGGCAGCCGTTTGGCAAGCATGCTTTTTCCGCTGCCGGGTGGGCCGACCATTAGAACATTGTGTCCA
>JAUNJC010000180.1 GCA_030523195.1 Oscillospiraceae bacterium | reverse complement strand
TCATTCACTTTCTAATGACCTCCTTTTGATTATTTTTGCAGTTGGTAGCCGCAAATTTATTATAATCAAAAGGAGTTATTTTTTCAAGTCTCATAGCTATAAGCTTTTCTGAACCCCCCGGCCTAGCCGGGGGTTTTCTAAATACAAAAAACCACGTAACCTCGGAAAAGTCCCGAAACTACGTGGTTTTTAATTGGTCGAGGTGACAGGATTCGAACCTGCGGCCCCTACGTCCCGAACGTAGTGCTCTACCAAACTGAGCCACACCTCGTTTTTATTCATTCTCTTTAAGCGACTTTTACATTATATCACAAACTGATAAAAAAGTCAACGGTTTTTTCTTTTTTTTTCTTATTTTAAGTTTAATTTTGTATTTTGTCAGATATTCAGATTTATTTCTTGCAATTAAAAAATATAAAGGATTTATTTTTGCTTTTTTAAATCACAAAAAATATTCTTGTACTCTTTTCATCACAGAACTGCAAAATCCCCATCTTCTCCACTTTCTACAATGTTGACGAATAAAGAAAAAATATGGTACAATAAAAACAATCATACTGTTACAAACGAAAATACATCTACCTCAGAAGAAAGGACTTTTCTATGAAATGTTATCTCTCACGATTTGCTGCACAATGCTGTGCGGCAATTTGCCTCATTACAACACTGCCGATATCTGTCTTTGCAGATACGACAACATCTCTTACACAACCAATTCAAGCCACAGCTGTCGGCATCACAGAAATGGAAAATACCAACAATGAAGGATATTTTCCACTGACCGCTGCTGAAGAATTTGCAGATCATGCTGATCTAGAGGGTCTTCCACTCCACGGAGACTCTCCCTCCAAAACGCTGCCAGAAGCTTACGACATGCGTGACATCAATGTCATCACCTCTGTAAAAGATCAGGGTTTAGACGGCATGTGCTGGGCTTTTGCAACACTCGGTGCAGCAGAAAGTTACTTGCTGAAAAATCAAATCGTCTCCCCTGAAGCAACTGAACCAGACTTATCAGAAGAACAAGTGGGCTATTACCTTTATACCCCCGATCCACAACCACTTAGTCCCACTTACTACGATGCGATTATACAAAAAAATAAAGGAGCAACTGGTGGCAATGCACTACACGCTTCTTTTTTTCTCAGCACAGTAGGCGTACAGGAAGAACAATACCTTCCCTATCAAGGCTACATTACCGACCATTCAGAATATCAGCGATATGCATCTGCCTATCGCATGACCGGTTCCGAAATGATCATGAATGTCCGTACAAAAAGTGACCGAAATATCATCAAGTCTCGTATTCTCGAAAATGGCAGCATCTATGTTGCATTTCACTCCAATTCGCTGAACTATTATGACAATGGCACTTCTTATGCCTATTATCAATCTGATTATACATACTATGGTGCCAATCATGCCGTCTTACTGGTGGGATGGGATGATAACTATCCAAAAGAAAATTTTAACCCCAAAAATCAACCTGCAACAGACGGTGCGTGGTTGGTAAAAAATAGTTGGGGAGATGGAAAACTGGATGATGGATATTTCTGGCTCTCCTATGCAGATGAAAGCCTTGGCGAATATTCTACCTTTACCTTTGAACCACGGGAAGCAAGCGGCAATCTCTACTTTTATGACAATGCTGGTTACAGTACTGCTTATAGCTTCGATGCTGTTGCCAATGTCTTTCGAGCAGAAGAGGACGAAACCCTTTCCCGTGTGGGATTTTACCAATGCAGTGCCAATGGGACAAATCCACAGTATACCATTCAAATTTATCAGTTACAAGAAGATATGAACGATCCAACAGATGGCAAGCTGCTGTTAGAAGAAACTGGTTATTCTGGCTATTTTGGCTATCAGGAAATTTCCCTGTCAGAATCTGTACCACTGCAAAAGGGTGACCGATTTTCTGTCGTTTTATCTCTACAAACTGCAACCGGTAAAAATGGCTATTTAACGATAGAGGAAGATTACACGGCCTCCGCCTATACCATGCAGTTTTCTGCACAAGCTGGGCAAAGCTACATTCTTGATCAAGGCAGTACAGATTGGATAGATGCTACCACAATGAAAGGTGATCAAGGCAATTTTCACAACGTAAATCTCCATGCAATTATGGCTCCAAAGAAAATGGAACTGGACACCACCCAGTTAACGGCAGTATCTGCTTGTGCGGCAGCAGCCGGCGAAATAAAGTTGGCACAACAAGCAGATTCCATATTGGAACAGGCGGCGACTGGAACGATAACACAGATACAGCTGGACTGTGTTGCTTCCATGCTGTTGGACAAGCTTTCCCAAAAAGAAGTAGTGACTTATCCAGATTATGCCTACTTGAATTCTCATTTCACATGGGGAGACGTGGATGAAGACGGCAATGTAACAGTAGAAGATGCTGTCCGCTGTTTGACCACCTATGCAAAAAAGTCGGCAGGATTATCCAACAATTTACGATTCCGCCAGATGATGCAGTGTGATGTCACAGGCAGATTGGATGGCATTACTGTAGAAGATGCAGTAGAAATTCTCACCTATTATGCAAGAAAATCAGCAAACTTATCTGTATCTTTTTCAGAACGACAACATAATATAACATAAGTTCGATCAACAAATTTTATCCAATTTCCAAAACAAAAGCAGCGGCTACCAAAAAGGATAGCCGCTGTTTTTATATTACTGTTTCTTCTATAGCAATCAAGTTTAACCCCAAAAATAAAGAAGAGACCGCTGACATTTCTGCCAACGGCCTCTTTTTTCTGTCTCATTCCATGATGTCACAATAGATTTGTCACATTTCTACTGTCTCAAACATGTTGTCAAAACCGATTATACCTTTTTGTTCTTCCGCTTCGGTTTGCTGGCTGCTGCAAGCAAGAATGCTGCTCCACCAGTAATAAAGATCGGAAGTGCACGATCGCCAGTTTTCGGTGTCGTTCCTGTGCTGCCGCCGGAAGACGAACCGCCGCCGGAAGACGAATTTCGTTTGGTTGTGGTCGTCTTGGAGGTAGTCGTTGTTGGCTTTGTACTAGAACCACTTCTGCTCGTTGTCGTACTAATATCTATTGTTGTCGTTGTGGTGGTTTCAGTTTCTGTGTCGGT
>JAUNJC010000031.1 GCA_030523195.1 Oscillospiraceae bacterium | reverse complement strand
AAAAGGAACAGATCACGAAAGTTTGTACAGTCCTCTGTAGTTTATGTTTTTATTTTAGCACATTTTTTTAGAAATGTCAACTATTTTTTTTATTTTTTCATATGTTTATTTGTGAAAGTTGTAGTGTGAGGGAAAGAAGATAAAATTATGTTGATTTTTATTTTACAGGGAAAAGTGGTGATTTTTAAACAAAATAAGCCGTTAAAGAGTGCCCCCAGTTGGAGAAACAGGGGGCATGGATTGTGATCATTTTCGTAATTAGTTCTTCATTTCATACCGTTCGCCGATGAGGGAGGCATTGGCAGCTAGAATCGGACGAATGCAGGTGTCTACAAATTCTTCGGTCTGCTGTTCGCTTCTGCCAGTAAAGTTTTCCGGCTGTAGAATCGCATCTAACTCTTCCTTTGTAATCATGAACATCGGATCTGCCAGAATCATATCGCAGAGGTCATTTTCCAACCCATCTTCTTTTACATGTTTGCCAGCAATCATAGAATATTCTCGGATCTTTTCGTGCAATGCCTGCCGGTCACCGCCTTTTTTGACGGCATCCATCATGATATTTTCGGTTGCCATGAACGGAAGTTCCCGCATAATCCGCTGACGAATCATCTTTGGGTAAACCACCAAACCATCTGTTACATTTAGCATAATGTTCAGAATTGCGTCTACTGCAAGGCATGCTTCCGGTACAGAAACACGCTTATTTGCAGAGTCATCCAGTGTTCGTTCAAACCATTGTGTACCAGCGGTGAATGCTGGATTGAGACTGTCAATCATGACATATCTTGCCAGAGAGGTGATTCGTTCGCAGCGCATCGGATTCCGTTTATATGCCATAGCAGAAGAGCCAATTTGCGTTTTTTCAAATGGTTCTTCCATTTCCTTAAAGCTTTGCAGCAGCCGCATATCATTGGAAAATTTCGAGCAAGACTGTGCGATACCACTTAGGGTTGCCAATACCTGTGCGTCAATTTTTCTAGAATAGGTTTGACCGGAAACCGGTACGACACCGGAAAAGCCCATTTCTTTAGCAATCATCTGTTCCAGTTTTTTTACTTTTTCGGCGTTGCCTTCAAACAATTCCATAAAGGAAGCTTGTGTACCGGTTGTTCCTTTGGAGCCAAGCAGCTTCAGATTGGAAATTCGGAAATCTAATTCATCCAAGTCCATAAGCAATTCATTCATCCAGAGGGTTGCACGTTTTCCGACAGTGGTCAGCTGTGCCGGCTGTAAATGGGTGTAGGCGAGTGCAGGCATGCCTTTATACTGCATTGCAAATTTTGAAAGATTTGCAAGTACATTGATCAGTTTTCGGCGAATGATCTGCAACGCTTCCCGCATAACAATGATATCGGTATTATCGCCCACATAGCAGGAGGTCGCACCGAGGTGAATAATGCCCTTTGCATGCGGGCAAACCTGACCATAAGCATAGACATGGGACATGACATCGTGCCGTACAACACGTTCCCGTGCTTCTGCAACATCGTAATCAATGTTGTAAATATTGTCTTCCAGTTCTTTTACCTGGGATGGGGTAATCGGTAGACCGAGCTCCATTTCTGCCCGAGCTAGAGCAACCCAAAGTTTTCTCCAAGTGGTAAATTTCTTGTCAGCGGAGAAAACGTGCTGCATTTCTTCGCTGGCATACCGTGTACAAAACGGACTTTCATAACTTATTGTATTTCGCATGATTTTGTTCCTCTCTTTTTACACAGAATAATTGAAAAATATGCTGTGTAGGATTACGATTTCTATTATAGCGGAATTTTTTGTTTCCGTCAACCTTTTGAAAAAATTCGGCATTATGGATTCTCTTGTGTGTGGAGTGCAGCTTGAATCTGTTCTTCGGAAAGTCCAAATTTTCTTAGATTTTCAATCATTCTCTGGCGTTCTTCTGCTTTTCCCTGTTCTATGCCCTTTTTTAGTCCTTGTTCTATGCCTTTTTCTATGGCAGCATGAATGGCGGTTGCTTCATCGTGCAGTGCTTTTTCCCGCATATCTGCCATATAACGCATTTTTTCATCTGCACTCAATTCCCGCAGTACTAAAATTGCCTGATTGATTTCTTGTACATTGGTTTGTTCTAACATCTGCAATTCCTCCTCGGTTTCCGCATTGATCAATTGCAGCCATAATTCCAGTGGTTTGTCCTTGTTTGGATGTTTTCCGATTTTTTTCAGCTCGAAAAAGTGAATGGCAAAGCAGTCGCTCAATATCTCGTGCCGATTCTTTTCCATGACTTTGAAATGAGAATGATACTCTGCACAGTCAAACAGGTTGAAATTGACAATATTGATGCAGATGGTTTCTCGCAGCTGGCTGTAATTCTCGCCGCTTTTTAATTCGTCACTGTAGATTTTTGACCAGTAAAACAATGTCCGTTCCCGAAAACTCGGTTCATCACTAATCTGCATTTCTACATTGACAATTCGTTGGTCTACCTGCATTTTTAAGTCTACTCGGCTGAACTTATTTGCAATATGATCTGGAATCAACTCCACATTGTCCATGATAATTCGTTTGATAGAACTTCTTGGAATTTCCAGCAGGCGAGACAGAAAATCTGCCAGCAAATGTTCATTTTCTTTTCTTCCAAACATTGCCTTGAAAATGACATCTAATTTTAGCTTTACAATTCGATTATTTTGAGCCATATACATCCCGCCTTTTCGTTTCCTTTTCTTTATTATAGCATGAATTGATTGGAATAGCAAGAAATATGCCGCCGAATTTTCATAGAAAAATACAAAAACCGGTTGACTATTTTGTTATTTTCGGCTATCATATAAGATAGAGAGCGAAAGCTTGTTTTCCAGCAGATGGATGTACTGAGGTTTCGTTCTGGACAGGAGGACGCAGAAATGCAAAGAAAAAGAAATCAAATGGCGGCAATTGCCATAGAGCGGGAGTGAGGGTGTGCAGCAGAAAACGAAAAAAAAGCGATATGGAAAATATATTTTCCGCTGGTGCATGACGCTGTTGATCATTGGATTGCTGATATTCGGCAGTGTTTGCGGATTGCGTCTGCGGCATTTTTACAAGGCGATCAATGAGGAAATTCCAGCAGAAAAGCCGGATTTGTCTGAGTTTCCAGTACAAGGCATTGATATCTCTCGTTATCAGGGGGACATTGATTGGGAAGTGCTTTCTAAAGAAGATCATGTACAGTTTGCGTTTATCAAAGCGACAGAAGGCAGCACCTATCAAGATGATTTATTTGCAACGAATTGGGAAGAAGCCGAAAAAGCGGGTGTTTTTGTCGGAGCATATCATTTTTTCCGATTTGAATCTGATGGCAAGGAACAGGCGGAGAATTTTATTGCAACGGTACCAAAATTGGAAAATACCCTGCCGCCAGTGGTGGATGTGGAAATCTATGATGTAGAGGAAGTACCGCAGCCGAAAGCCGCACGGGAGGAAATCCGTGAGATGCTGGATTTGCTGGAAGCATATTATGGTGTTAAACCCATTTTGTATACGAATCCAAGTACCTATATGGACTATCTGATGGGACATCACTGGGGCTACAAAGTCTGGATGAGCAATCCTTATTGTGAACCAATTATTGATTGGACATTTTGGCAGTATAGTTTTGAGGGTATGTTACAGGGGTTTGCACAGGATAACATTCCTGTAGACTTGAATGTATACAATGGCAGCCGAAAGCAGTTTTTAAAAGAGTTTTCTTTGCAGGAATTTGCATGAGTGCAGCATATTTATATAGCAAGATGTATTTCTTACACTGGGAATAACCGTTTCCGCTGGAAACGGAGAAATATCAATTAGGAGGAACTTTTGAAATGAAGTATTACATCGGGATTGACTTGGGCGGCACTAATATTGTAGCTGGTGTAGTCAATGAAGCGTATGAAATTCTGGCAAAGGCAAGCGTGAAGACCAATCTGCCACGTCCGGAACAGGAAATTGCAGCGGATATGGCAAAGGTGGCAAAAGAGGCAGTGGAAAAGGCTGGCTTGACCATCGAACAAGTGGAATGGGTCGGCATTGGTACACCGGGTGTTGCGAACAGCGAAACAGGAATCATTGAGTATTCTAATAACCTTGGTTTCTTCAACACACCAATGGTAAAATATATGGAAGAGGCACTCGGCAAACCAGCATTTATTGAAAATGATGCCAATGCAGCGGCTTACGGCGAATATGTTGCTGGTGCCGCAAAGGGAGCAAAGAATGCGGTTTGCATTACTTTAGGTACTGGTGTTGGCGGCGGTATTGTTATTGACGGAAAGATTTATAGTGGCTCTAACTTTGGCGGTGCAGAAATTGGACACACTGTCATTTCTGTGGACGGTCCACAGTGTACTTGTGGCAGAAAGGGCTGCTTTGAGGTATATTCCTCTGCAACTGGTCTGATTCGCATGACGAAAGAAGCGATAGCAGAACATCTGGAGAGCATGATGGCAGAAGAGACGCATATCAGTGGCAGAACCGCATTTGATTATATGCGGAAGGGCGATGCGGCTGCAAAAGAAGTAGTAGACAAGTATATCAAGTATCTGGCTGCCGGCATCACCAATACTCTGAATATTTTCCAGCCGGATGTACTCTGCATTGGCGGCGGTGTCTGCAATGAGGGCGATCCGCTGCTGCTGCCGATGAAGGAAATCGTAGCACGGGAAAACTATACTAGAAACTCCAAGAAAAATGCAGAAATCGTGATTGCAAAGCTGGGCAATGATGCGGGCATTATTGGTGCAGCGTTCCTTGGAAATGCACAATAAAACTTTGTCTGCAAAATAAATAGAGAAAAACCGGAAAGCAACGTAAATACGATGTTTTCCGGTTTTTTCTTCTTATTTGGGTATGGGAGGATAAGGGCGGCGTTCTGCGGTCAGCCCAAGCAGATAGTCCACACTGGTGTGATGTAAATGGGCTAATGCGATCAGAATTTGGGGTGGTATGGTACGCTGACCGGATTCATAGTAAGAATATGCACTTTGGGATACATATAAAACAGCGGCAACTTGTGCTTGTGTCCAGTCAGCATCTTCTCTTAAATCTCGGATACGGGAAAACTTGTTCATTTTCATCACCTGATTCTCATTATAGCATGTTTTTTATTTTCTGTTGATAAATTGAACAAATTGTTCTAAAATAATATGAGTTTGATAGACAAGTCTTATCCGCCGAACGGCGACTGCGGTCAAGCTGGCTCAGCTTGGCGAGGGGGATGCAAGGGGGGCAAGCTGCCACCCTTGCAAAGCAAACGAGTTGGAATCGGTCAATGGATGAGAAACAAGATACCGCTGTCCGCCATTTAAAAAAACAAAACGGTACGAAATACAGAAATTTAGTGTCATTAGACTGCAAATTGCGGTACAGGACAGGGCGGACAGCGGGCATAGGCAGACAGCGTAGCGAATCTGCCGGACGATTCGGACAAGTTTTCCAAAAGAAATCCGAAAATGGATTTTCGCTTTAATTTGTCGTATGGTATTGCAATTTCCGGAAATAGCTGTTATAATAAGAAAATGTGATACGGCTTTTCAGCTGTATGAAAATTTAAAGAAACGGAAAGAGGAAACAATATGCCTGCAAATATCATTGTCGGTTCTCAGTGGGGAGACGAAGGAAAAGGGAAAATTATTGACATTATGGCATCTCGTGCAGAGGTTGTCGTGCGTGCAACCGGCGGAAATAATGCCGGCCATACCGTTGTCAACAACGGCGAGGTTTATAAGCTGCACCTGATTCCGTCTGGTATTCTGTATCCAGATACACTTTGCCTGATTGGTGCCGGTGTGGTATTGGATCCAAAGGACTTTATTTCCGAACTGGATGGACTGGAAAGCCGTGGAATCTCTACTGCCAATTTGAAAATTGACCCTCGTGCGCATGTTGTCATGCCGTGGCACATTGCATTGGATGGACTTTCGGAACAGTTCCGTGGCAATTCAGATATTGGTACGACCAAGCGTGGAATTGGCCCGACCTATATGGACAAGTACGAACGCTGCGGTCTGCGGATGTATGACTTAGTACACCCAGAGGTGTTTGCCCAGAAAGCAAGAACGACAGGAGAACTGAAAAATAAGATTATCACTGCTGTTTACGGTGGAGAAGCGTTTGATCTGGATGCGGTCATTGCAGAATATATCGAATATGGGAAACGGCTTGCTTCTTATATTGCGGATGTCTCTGTTTTGACCTATGAGGCAGATAAGGCAGGCAAAACCATTATGTTCGAGGGTGCACAGGCAACACTGCTGGATATTGATTTTGGGACATATCCATATGTTACGTCTTCTCACCCGATTTCTGCTGGGGCTTGTATCGGCAGCGGTGTTGGACCAAAGATGATTACCAATATCATTGGTGTGGCAAAGGCATACACGACTAGAGTCGGAAAAGGCCCATTCCCAACGGAGTTGGATGACGAAACAGGCGATTTGATTCGGAATAAGGGCGGCGAATTTGGCACTACCACAGGTAG
Organism: Oscillospiraceae bacterium; assembly: GCA_030523195.1. Classification (GTDB taxonomy): domain Bacteria; phylum Bacillota; class Clostridia; order Oscillospirales; family Ruminococcaceae; genus Ruminococcus_C. The sequence continues at coordinate 12,829 of JAUNJC010000031.1, read as the reverse complement.
ACCGAGAAGAACTGGTTGGTTTGATGCTGTCATTGTACGGCATTCTGTCCGCACCAATGGACTGGATGGTCTGGCAATCAATAAGCTGGATACGCTGAGTGGTTTGAAAACGCTGAAAATGTGTGTTGGTTATGAGAAGCCGGACGGTACCATTTTGAGAGATTTTCCGGCAGCGTTGGAAGAACTGGCAGACTGCAAGCCGGTTTATGAGGAATTTGAGGGATTTTCAGAGGATATCACCGGCTGTAAGACGTTTGACGAACTGCCGGAGGCATGCAAGAAGTATATTGCAAGATTGGAAGAAGTTTGTGGCTGTAAGGTTGTCATGGTCGGCAATGGACCAGATCGGTCACAGATTCTGGAACGGTAAAATTTGTTTTTCGCTCGAAAAAGCAGAAGGCTGCTGCAAATGATGCAGCAGCCTTTTTTAAATGGTGTAGAAATAATAAGGAGTGTATGAACATGCCAAATATGGAGAATGTAGGGGGATACATTCAAAAGCGGAATGATATTTTAGATATTAATGTCGTCGTGCTGAAGCTAGTTCGGCGGAAGTCATGCCGGAACAGACAGCAGGAGGAAGTGTAATGGAATTTGTTATCATTTTACTGTTGCTGGTTGTGATCGGTTTGCAGGTATTACTGCTTTTGTGGAAACCAAAGCAGACGGCAAACACGGGAAATCAAGCAATGCAGCTGCAAAAACTGCAAAGGGAAATGCAGGAGCAGCGGAAAGAACTGGTTGCCGCAGTCCAGCAGAATATGCAATTGCTTGGACAAATGCTGGCGGATAACCAGCAGCAAACTGGTGTCCATCAGGCGGAAAAAATGAAATCTATGGAGCAGACAATGGCAATGCAATTGCAGCAGCTGGAACAGCGGCTGCGTACGATTGAGCTGACCAATGGACAGGGAATGGAGCAGGTTCGTCAGACCGTTCAAACCAGTCTGAACCGGATGCAGCAGGTACAATCCGACAATCTGGCAGAGATTCAGGGAATGGTAGAACAAAAATTGTCGCAGACATTGGAACAAAAGGTGCAGAATGCCTTTCAGATGGTCAATGAACGACTGGAAGCCGTCTATCGGGGACTTGGGGAGATGCAGACGTTGGCGGCTGGTGTCGGGGACTTGAAAAAAGTGCTGTCAAATGTAAAAACAAGAGGTATTTTAGGGGAAGTACAGCTAGGTGCGATTTTGAGAGAAGTGATGACACCGGAACAATATGCCTATGATGTCACCGTGAACCCCTATCAGAGAGAGCATGTTGAATATGCGATTCGTCTGCCGGGCAATGACAAGGATGCCCCCATTTGGCTGCCGATTGATGCCAAATTTCCGGGTGATACCTATGCGGTGCTGCGGGAAGCCATTGACAGTGGGGATCAGCTGCGGATCAAGAGTGCTTACCGCAATCTGGAAAAGGTGATACAGAAATGTGCAAAAGATATTCATGATAAATATATTTGTCCACCGTACACCACAAATTTTGCCGTTTTATTTTTGCCGTTTGAGGGATTGTATGCAGAAGTGGTGAATCTTGGGATGGTAGAAAAGCTACAGCAGGAATGGCAGGTCAACATTGCTGGGCCATCTACGATGGCTGCCATGTTAAATGCCCTGCAAATGGGCTTTCAGACGCTTGCCATTCAGAAACGCAGCACGGAGGTATGGCAGGTATTGCAGCAGGTGCAGACAGAGTTTGACCGGTTTGCTGAGGTTCTGCTCAAGACACAGCAGTCTTTGCGGCGTGCGGATACGCAGCTGGAACAGCTGGTGGGTACCAGAACGAGAGCGATTCAGCGGCATCTGGATGCCGTACAGCGGCAGAATTTGCAGGAGTGAGAAGAGTAGCAGTATACCGTAGGTGAATGCGGTCAAGCGGCTTTCAGGTGTTCACGCAAATCAATTTTTAAATGATGGTTTCAACAATTCGGATAAGTTTCCCAAAAGAAATACAAAAATTGATTTGCGTGTAAATTGTTTAAGGCAGAAAGAAATCCTTTCATTAGGTACAATGCCGGAAATTTTTGTCTGTGAAAAATCTTGCAATCACCAGTCCCAACGGCAGGGAAACAACAATCAAGCAGGCTTTTGTCAGCCAGATTGCTCCATTGCTGATATCGCTTAATCCCATGTAGTAAATGCCACGGTACATATATAAACCCGGTACCATGATAACAATTGCTGGAACGGTCAGGGAGATTCTTGGGAAACCGATTTTTTTCTTGACTGCCGAGGCAATGCAGCCCGTACAGAATGCACCGATAAATGCTGCAATTCCCATCGGCACGCCAGCTATCTCCACCAGTTCCAGTCGGAGCGTGTTGGTTAGCATGCCAATCAGTCCGGCAGTAAAAGCAATCTTTCTGGGACTGTTGAACATGAGGGAAAAGCCGTATACGCCGCAGAAACTCGTGAGAATCCGGAGTATGACTAAGAGCCATGTGGAGATTTCTAACGGTTTAAAGTCGGCTGGCTGAAAATGGAAAACCATTGCTGTGACCCATCCTGTTATCGTAGCAGTTAGGATAATGAGAACGGCATAGGAGATTCGTTCCAACCCTGATCGCATATCCAGTTTGGCAAGGTCAATGCCGCCGGTAATCAGCGGAAATCCCGGAATTACAAAGAGCATGGCACAAATATAGCCGGCCTGATGTACTTCTGAAATAGAGAACAACTGCTGTACCAACAGAATAGACAGCACATAAACGACGCAGGAAGTGGCAACACTGACTGCAACATTTGCAAGTAGGGAAATTTTTCGTTCCAGCATTTGCTTTCGGATGAAATTGCCAATCCCTGCTCCAAGAAAGGCACAGCACATTTCCACCAAACCGCCACCCAGTAAAAAGGTAAAGGCACTACAGGCAAAGGCGGCTGCCAGCCCCAATTTCCATGCACTATAGTTTGCTGGCAGGTCTCGAATTTGATCCAGTACTTCATGAATTTGTCTGACAGAGCAGGTGGATACCTTTTCCGGAAACTCTCGCATGAATACTTCCATTTGCATGAGTTTATGCGTATTGACACCGGTGGTGGGAATAGAAATGGATTGTGTGTAGGTGTCAGTTCCCTCAATACAGGTATAGGAAATGGAGAGCAAACCAATATCCGCTGAACAGGTCAAACCAAGGCATCTGGAAACGTTATTCATTGCGTTCCGGACACGCCATGCACTGGTTCCAACGGACAGCATCATCAGTCCGACTCGTCCGACCAGCGTTGCTTTTTCCTTGAGGGTTGCCTCTGTTGCAGGGATGCTGGCATCATCCTGTACAATGGCTTTCCAGTGAATTGTCATATGCTGTTTTTTGAGTTTCGCCATGGATGGATCCATTCCTTTCAATTTTAAGATTATTTATCGGAAACGCCAAAAAATTTTGTCGTTTCCGATTTGCCAGTCCGCACAGAGCGAACAAAAATGAGTGTATGTGCGAGGCACTTGAAATAATTACTATAGTGAACGTCAAATTCTTTTTGACATTACTATAATTTATTTATATGGCAGATATGTTATCTGTCATACAAGTTTGCAGCTGCATCAAGCTGCTTACACAGATGTAAAAATACAGCAAAATGGCTTGCAGGGTTCGAGGCTGCAAGCCGTTTTTTTGTTAATCCTCTTGCTTGGGCGGTGTGATGGACTTTGCGATTGTGTTTTCTTCCTCTTGTGTAATCGGATGAATATCGCCTTCTTCTTTGGTTTCTTGCTGTAACACGACAGAAATATTCTCTATAGAGGAGATTGTTTGTTCTTTCTGTGGATTTTTTTCTTGTGTTTTTTCGTTTTCTTCATGATGTGGCCAATTTCTCTTTACGGTATCTGTGACAGTGGTGAAAACGGTGTCTCGCATTTTACCGAACCATTCGTTCGCACGCTGTTCCATTGCTGTTTTCTTTGGCATTTGCAGGGGACTTGGTGGGGCTTCTTCTGCTGGCAGTGTTTTTTCCCGCAGAATAACATAGATTAGGGACATCACTGGTACGCCCAGCAGCATGCCCAAAACGCCGAATAGACCGCCGCCAACAATGACAGCAAACAGTACCCACATCGCTGGCAGTCCGACAGAACCGCCGATTACACGAGGATAGATTAAATTGCTGTCAATTTGCTGAATGATAATGACAAAAACAACGAACCAGATGGCTTGTTTTGGCTCTACCAGCAGCAGAATCAGTGCACAGGGTACCGTACCAACAATCGGGCCGACAATCGGGATCATGTTGGTGAGACCAATGATGACACTGATGAGAACGGGATACTGGAATTTAAAAATAGACATTCCAATGAAACAGAGCAGCCCCAGAATGCAGGCATCCATCAGCTGTCCGCCGACGAAGTTGGAGAAAATTTCAAAGGTAATATTGCCATAGTGAGAAATCCGGCGGTAGTTTTCTTTGGAAAATGCCTTTTGTAAAATTCGTTTTGCCTGTGATTTCAGCCGTTTTCTGCCGCTGAGCATATAAATGGAGAAAATTAAACCGATAAAGCAGTCTACTACCACGCTGATCAAGCTGGTTGCCCATGTTCCGATTTTCTCCATGAGATTGGGCACATAACTGGAAACCGTCATGGAGAGATCAGTCAACCAGGATTTGATCTGTGCAAAATCCAGACCGATTTGCTGCATCAGGTCATATAGTTCTTGTCCTTTGCTGCTGTTATTTTGTAGGAATTTTTGGAAGTTGATAAAGTAGATGGTAAACTGGTCTGCGAAATCCACGAGGCTCTCTGAAAACTGTGGAACAATAATGCAGATAATGCCAGCAAGAGCAGAAAATAAGATGAGGTATGAGAGAATGACAGCAACGACAGAACAGGGGAAGCGGCGTCCTTTTGTGACTTTTTGGAAAAATCCTTCCAGTCGCCGTACAGGTGTATGCAGTACCAGTGTAATGGCTGCACCAACAATAACCGGTCGCAATGTGCTGAGAATGGTGCGAATCCATGTTGAAACCGTTTCCAGACGCATGAGCAGAAATGCAACGAGCAGCAGAACCACACCGCTGAAAATTATGGTGCGGGCAAAGGGGGTATTAATGTTGCTGCGTTTTTTTGGCACAGTGGCAAGACCTCCTTTCTAAAATAGAGAAAGTGAATTGGAAGTGGATTTAGCCAACAATTTGCTTTGCAACATCTACGGTATCTTTTGCATCTTTTGCGTAAAAGTCCGCATGAATTTGTTTTGCATAGTTTGGTGTCAGTACGGCACCGCCGACGACCGTTTTACAGGATGGGTACTGCTCCTGCAGCAGCTTGATGGTTTCTTCCATAGAGCATAATGTTGTGGTCATCAGAGCAGACAGCCCTACCAATTTCACTTGATGTTCTATCGCAGCATCTACGACGGTTTGACAGGGGACATCCTTCCCCAGATCAATGACGGTATAACCGTAGTTTTCAAGCAGTACCTTGACAATGTTTTTTCCAATGTCATGAATATCGCCTTTGACAGTTGCCAGTACGATTTTTCCCTTGCTGACGGGGGCTTGATCTTGTTGTTGCAAGGTATCTTTAATGACTGCAAAGGCAGCTTGTGCTGCATCTGCGGTTAGAATTAACTGCGGCAGAAAGACTTTTCCCTGTTCAAATCGGTCTCCGGTTTCATCTAGTACCGGAATCAGCATGGTATTGATGATTTCCATTGGTTTCATGGTTTCCAGTAGCTTTGCAGTAATCGCACCACATTCCTTTTTCAGACCATGTTCCATGGCATAGGCAAGTGTCATATTTTGGCCTGTGGCAGTTGCTGCTGGTTTTGCAGCGGTTTGTCCGTTGTAGCTGGCAATATACTGCATACAGCTGCGGTCAATGCCTTTGAGCACTTTATAGGCTCTAACTGCCTCTGTCATAGAGGCAATATTTGGATTCATAATCGGCAGAAACAGTCCGTTTTCCATGGCAAGGGTGAGGAATGTACGGTTCACAGCTTCTCGATTTGGCAGTCCGAATGAAATGTTGGAAACCCCCAGTACTGTTCGCAGTCCTAGTTCTTCATGCACTCGTTTCATTGCCTTGAGGGTTTCGGCAGCTCCGTCTTGTTCCGCAGAAACGGTCAGCGTCAGGCAGTCGATATAGACATCCTGTTTTGGGATGCCGAATGCCATGGCTCGTTCTAAAATTCGTTTTGCAATGGCAAAGCGTTCGTCTGCTTTTTTCGGGATTCCATTTTCGTCTAAGGTCAAACCGACTACCGCAGCGCCGTACTTTTTTACCAGCGGCAGAATTGCCTGTAAGGAGGCTTCTTCGCCATTGACAGAGTTGACAATGGGTTTGCCATTATAGACTCGCAGGGCAGCTTCCAGTACTGCCGGAATGGTGGAGTCCAGCTGTAATGGCGTGTCACCAATGCTTTGCAATGCCTTGACCGTGCGAATCATCATATCTTTTTCATCAATTTCCGGTAAGCCGACATTGACATCCAAAATATCCGCTCCGGCATCAATTTGCTGTACTGCTTGATCTAGGATATAGTCAATATCATTTGCTTTTAGGGCAGCCTGAAAGCGTTTTTTTCCAGTTGGATTGATTCGTTCCCCAATGATACGGGGTTCTGTAATGGGAACTGTCACGGAGGGCGAACAAATTGCGGGTGGGATTTCCGGAATCTGCCGCTGTACAATCGGCAGACTGTCCAGTTTTTGATAGGCAGCAGAGAGGTGTTCCGGTGTCGTGCCGCAGCAGCCGCCAAAGATGGTAACACCCAGAGCGGAAAAGGCAGCCATTGCGGCTGCAAATTCTTCTGGCAACACGGAAAAAGCACCCGTGATGGGGTCAGGCAGACCAGCATTTGGCTTTACAATGACTGGCAGTGTGGTCCAGCGGCAAATTTCCTCTACCACAGGCAATAATTCTTTCGGTCCGAGGGAACAGTTGACACCAATGGCATCTGCACCAAGTCCTTCCAGTGTGAGTGCCATGGCGGAAACGGTGCAGCCTGTAAAGGTTCTGCCGTTTTGCTCAAAAGTCATCGTAACGAAGACAGGCTTGTCGCTGTGTTCTTTTGCAGCAAGCAGGGCAGCTTTTGTTTCATAGAGGTCTGTCATGGTTTCAATGACAATGAGGTCGGCATTGGCTCCGGCTTCGATTTCTTCCCGAAAGATGTCATATGCCTCTTCAAATTTCAGTGTGCCGAGCGGTTCTAACAGCTGCCCAATCGGACCAATATCCAGAGCAACCAGAGCATCTGTCCCTTTTGTGGCAGCCTTGCCGCAGGCAATACCGGCAGCAATCAATTCCTGTACGGAATAGCCGGTTTTTTTCATTTTCAGCCGATTGGCACCAAACGTGTTGGCATAGATAATATCTGCACCGGCTTCTAAAAATGCTTTGTGGATGGCTGTAATCTGTTCCGGATGTTCTATGTTGTACTTCTCCGGAATTTCTCCAGCAGGCATGCCGCTTTTTTGCAGCATTGTGCCCATGCCGCCGTCCAGATAAAGACGGAGCTTTCTTTTAAAGATTGGATTCTGTTCCACCGCAGTGGGCTCCTTTCTTTCGGAATCCGCAGGTTTCCCGCATCTGACAAATGCTGCATCCCTGCCGCCGTTTCGGCAGCGGATTGTGGGAACAGCCGAAAATAGCAGTAACAGATTTCCGAGGGGTCATCAGGTGGGTGTCTGTTGTAATTACGCCGATTTGTCTTGCAGCATTCAGCATGGCAAGCAGTTTCGGCTGGGAGGTGATGGGAAAGTCACCATATCCCGGACTGAACCGCCAGGTAAAAAAGCGGTTTGGCATCGTTTCCTGAATCTGCTGTTCTGCCTTGTCACAAGCCTGTTCAATGGCAGTATTCGCAAGGGCATCTAGGAGCAGTGCATCCGTCATATCCCGTTTTTGTGTGCGGTCAATCAGCACATCAACGGCGATGCCAAGCGTTGCCGTCATCAGGACAGCAAGGTCACAGTTCTCTAGATGTTGTCGGATGTCCATTCCTTCTAACAGAAGCGTGTCTGCATACAGGACAGATTCTGTTCGTGTCAGGGGCAGAACGCAGTAGGTATAACGGGGAATGGCGTGTTTCAGCAGCTGCTTTTCACAGGCAGCAAGCCGTTGTAAGAGGTCTTCCTCTGCCGCTGCTTCTGTCATACCAAGATAGCGGAATGTCTCGGCATGGTCAAGCGGCGACAGGGTTACACAGGGACTCATCGTTTGGTTGCACGCAGGACACCGGAAACGGCATGACTGATTTTTCGTGCAACATAAGGATTGTTCATGGTATAAAGGTGAATGCCGTCTACGCCCGCAGCAAGCAGTTCAATGATTTGTGCGATGGCATAGGCAATACCGGCATCCTGCAACGCAGTAGGGTTATCCTCATATTTCTGAATGATACGGGTAAATTTTCTGGGCAGACTGGCACCACACATGGAAACCATACGAGTAATCTGCCGGCTGTTTGTCACCGGCATAATGCCGGCTTCTATGGGAACGGTAATGCCAGCTTTTCTGGCTTCTGCTTGAAAATGGAAAAAAGCATCGTTATCGAAGAACAGCTGGGAAATCAGATGGGTCGCACCCGCATCTACTTTTTTCTTCAGATTGGCGATATCGTCCTCCAGCGAAGGGGATTCCGTGTGACATTCTGGATAGCAGGCACCAGCGATATCCAAGTTGGGATTTTTTTGCCGGATATAGGCAACCAGTTCATTTGCATGCTGGAAATCCTCTGCTGGCTGTAGTTCTGGGATGCGATCTCCACGCAGTGCCAGTACATTTTCAATGCCATTTTCTGCGAACTGTTGTAGCAGATGGTCAATTTTTTCACGGGTGCAGTGGATGCAGGGCAGATGGGACATAGACGTGATGCCGTACTGTTCCTGAAGCCGTTTGGCAATGGCAATCGTATGATCGCCGTTGCCGCTGCCGCCGGCACCAAGGGTGACACTGATGAAATCAGGGTGTAAGTCCTGTAATTCCTCCAGTGTTTGATAGATGGTCTCCACAGGGCTGGTTTTTTTCGGTGGGAACACTTCAAAGGAAAAGACGGTTTTTTCCTCAAAAAGAGAGGCGATTTTCATAAAATGGTTCGTTCCTTTCTGTTGATAAAATGAAAACGATATTGGTATGCATGGATGAGTATGCACATTTTGGTTAAGCCGGATCGATTCGCCAATCTACTGGTGGAATGCCATGCTCTGTGAGAAATGCGTTGGTTTTGGAGAAATGCCGACAGCCGAAGAATCCATTGCGTGCAGACAGCGGACTGGGGTGGGCAGCCGTTAAAACAAGATGCTGCGGTGCTGTGATTCGTTCCCGTTTTGCCTTGGCATTGGCACCCCACAGCAGAAAGACCACTGGTTTTTCTCGTTCGTTCAAACGGTCGATGACGGTATCAGTCAGCTGTTCCCATCCCATACCCCGATGAGAATTGGCAAGACCTGCCCGTACCGTTAAGACGGTATTCAGCAGCAGCACACCATTTTTTGCCCATTGTGTCAAATCGCCGTGCTTGCCGAGGTTGTTAATGCCGGTGTCCGTTTGAATTTCCTTGAAGATGTTGACAAGGGAAGGCGGAGGAGCAATACCTTGACGGACAGAAAAACTCAAACCATGTGCCTGATTGGGACCGTGATAGGGGTCTTGTCCGAGAATGACCACTTTTACATCTGCATAAGCGGTATATTTGAAAGCGTTGAAGATGTCATACATATTAGGGTAAATGGTATGGGTACGATATTCCTGAAGAAGAAATTGCCGCAGATGCTGATAGGAATCCGATTGCAGGGCATCTTTCAGCAGTTCGTCCCAGTCATTTTCAAAATGTACCATATTGGAGGCGTCGTCCTTTCTCTCTGTTATTTTTGCAGGAAACCTACAATTGATACTTATTATATCACACTCGGTTGAGAAATTCAATAGATGGATTTTTTTATCAGAAAAAATTTGAAATTGGTGGATAGGACTATGATTTTTCGGGAATAACGCCGAAAATAATGGGTTGGAATCGGCAAAATTGTACAACTTTTAAGAATCCTATTGACTATTCGCAAAAGTTGTAGTACAATGATAGGTAATTGTCGATACCACCTTGTCAGCGTGGACGACACAAAAACGGATGCGGTCACCTGCAAGCAGCTGCATCCAGATTTACCGTAGGAGGGTGAAACGTGAAAAAAGTAAAAAAACAGGTTTTCTTCCTTGTGTTTGCTGTGATCGCTATCTTTGCCGTCACAACGTTGACAGGAGTGTATACCCAGTACGGCGATATCGTTACGACTTATGTGCATGGCGTAAAAGATATCCGGCTTGGTATTGACATTCAGGGCGGCGTGGATGTGACGTTTGAACCGGCTGGCGATGTCGATGCAACCGATGAACAAATGGATGCAGCAATGGAGAAAATCAAAACCAGATTGGTGACACAGGGAATCAACGACAGTGATACCTACATTGATTACAAGAGCGATCGTATTATTGTTCGCTTCCCGTGGCAGGCGGGGGAAACAGATTTCGATCCGGAGCAGGCCGTAAAAGAACTTGGTGAGACCGCAGAGCTGACATTCCGCTATGGAACGGAGACCACCACAAACGAAGACGGCGAAACCATACCGGCAGGCGAAATTGTTTTGACAGGTGACGATGTAAAAAATGCCGGAACGGGTGCAACACAGGATGAATCAACCGGTGAGGCAACTTGGATGGTAACGCTGAGCCTGAATGACAGCGGCACAGAGAAGTTCTACAATGCTACTTCTGCTCTGTATGAGGACAATGGACAAATTTCCATCTGGATGGACAATACTATGATTTCTGCACCTTCTGTCAATGCAGTTATTTCCGATGGACAGGCAACCATTACAGGTAACTTTACATATGAAACTGCAAAAGAATTGGCGGATAAAATTAATGCAGGTGCATTGCCATTTGCACTGGAAACCACCAGCTTTAAAACGATTTCTCCAACCATGGGAGAAGGGGCACTGACAGCAATGGTGATTGCTGGTTTGATTACTTGTGCATTTATCATCATTTATATGATTGTATTGTATCGTTTGCAAGGTGTTGTAGCTTCCATCTGCCTGATTGGACAGATTGCTGGCATGTTGGCAGCGGTTTCCGGCTGGTTTGGATTTATGGACAGCAATACGCTGACCATTCCGGGAATTGCCGGTATTATTCTTTCCATTGGTATGGGTGTGGATGCCAATATCATTACTGGTGAGCGAATTCGGGAGGAACTGCGAAAGGGCAAACCGCTCAGCGGTGCATTGCAGTCCGGCTATAGCCGTGCATTTAGTGCGATCTTTGACGGCAACCTGACTGGTATTATTGTAGCAATTATCCTGATGGGTGCATTTGGTACACCGGATAGCTGGTGTGCAAAACTGCTCAGTCCGCTGTTCCAGTTCTTTGGTGCCACCACAGAAGGTGTGATTTATTCCTTCGGTTATACATTGATGGTTGGTCTGATTATGAACTTCATCATGGGTGTGTTTGCAGCCAGACTGATGACAATGGCATTGTCACAGTTCAAATGCTTCCAGAATAAGAAACTCTATGGAGGTGGGTTAAATGGCTGAGAAAGAAAAACAGTATAAGCACTATCCGGTGGATGTCAAGGTGCGGAATTTCTGCAGCAAATCCAAGCTGTTTTTCCTGCTGACCTTGATCCTTGTTGTGATTGCAGTCGCTTCTTCTTTTACTGGTGTGGATATTGCACTGGAATTCAAGGGCGGTACGATCATTACATACAGTTATGAAGGTGATGTGGATAAAAGTGCAATTTCCAAAGATTTGACCGATTTAATCGGCACAAATGTGAATGTACAGGATGGGGAAAGTTTAGATAGCGGCAGCAAAACCTTGTCTCTGTCTTTTACTTCCACGGAAGGTCTGACTGTTGACCGACAGGTAGAAGTAACAGATGCCATTCAGGCACGTTATCCAGATGCCAATATTCAGCTGCTGGATTCCAATGATGTCAGTGCCCGTTCTGGTAGTGACTTCTTTGCCAAGTGTATTGTTGCAGCGGCATTTGCAGCAGTTGTTTTGATTTTGTACATTGCATTCCGGTTTAAACAAATCAGTGGTTGGTCTGCTGGTGTGTGTGCCATCATTGGTTTGCTGGCAACACTGGTGGTGACCTATGGTGCAGTTGTTCTGTTTGGTTTTGAGATTGATTCCAACTTTATGGCGGTCATTTTGACACTGTTGGGTTATGCCGTGAATGATACCATTGTCATTTATGACAGAATCCGAGAAAATCAGCAGAAAATGCCGGGAATGTATATTGAAGATTTGGTCAATGCTAGCTGTTCACAGTCTTTGCGGCGTTCGATTCGTACTTCTACTACAACATTCTTTGCTATGATTGCAATTGTTGTTGTGGCAGCTATTATGGGTCTGGAATCTATTCAGCATTTTGCTATTCCGATGGCAGTGGGCATTGTAGTCGGTACCTATCATTCGATTTGCTTTGTACCAAGCCTATGGGTTTGGTGGCAGAAGAAGCGTGGCATTGAAACGCTGAAGGTGATTGAAAAGAAAAAGAAGCGGGTAACCGAATAATTGATATTAAAATCAAATATTGCAAAACGAGAGACAGTTGTTCTGCTGTCTCTCGTTTTTATATAAAAGGAACGGTACTTATTGTGAAGAGCATGCCGTTTCTGTGCAAATTCCAGTGGAAATTGACGAGGTTGCAGTAACGGAAATGGGAAGAGTGGCTTTTGGAAGAACGCATCTTTGGCATATGCTGGATTGCTTGTGAACTTTTCAGCAGAATGGGTAAAAATACTTGCAAATACAACAAAAATATGATACAATACAAGCAGGAAGGGAGGGGAGATTGTGTTTATCTCAAAAAGGAAAATCATACTTT
>JAUNJC010000179.1 GCA_030523195.1 Oscillospiraceae bacterium | reverse complement strand
ATGAAAAGGAAATTTCCCATAATAAAATTCTTCCTATGCCTTTACTTTTTCCAAAAACACGTGTATAATAGAAACATTCCAATATGGAGAAAGAAGGTTCTTTTATATGCAATTCAAAAAATTATATCAAAACTCTGTTTTCTGGTTCTGCTGTACATTTTTTTGGTGTGTGATTATTTTCTTCTTTTCTGCACAGGATGCAACTGCCTCCACCGCAATGAGCGATGGTGTCTTGCATAAAATTGCAGAAATCTGCACTGCGTGGATTCCAGCAGATGCAACAGAAATCAACAATAGAGAAAGTTACTCTTCCATGACATTTTTCATCCGTAAAATTGCCCATTTTACGCTTTATTTTATTCTTGGCCTTTTTTCCTCTGCGACCATACTTTCTTTTTCCACAAAGCATCACCGTTCCCTATTTGCCAGCTGGCTTACTGCATGGAGCTTCTGTATTTTCTATGCAGCTACAGATGAATTTCACCAACTTTTTGTGCCGGGAAGAACTGGAATGCTCTTAGATATTGGAATTGACAGTTTAGGAGCACTCCTTAGCAGTTTGCTGTTGCTATTTCTTATACAACGTTCTATCCACCGAAATCAAAAACTAGAGAATGGTGTTTGATCATACTGCTTTCGCAAAATAGCAATGGCACGCTTCTCCAACCGTGAGACATAAGAACGAGAGATTCCCATCTTTTTTGCAACTTCTCGCTGCGTCATTGGTACCTGCCCATAAAGCCCATATCGATGTACCAAAATTTCCACTTCCCTCGGAGAAAGTGCGTATTGCAAGAACTGATACAGTTGCTGTGTCTGCATCTGTGCAGCAACCTGTTCCTGAATATCGCTGCCATCATCCATAATATCCAATAAAGTCAATTGATTGCCGTCCTTATCGGTATCAATGGGTTCTCCCATAGAGACCGCATCTCCCTGTTTTCGACAAGTACGAAAATGCATGAGAATTTCATTTTCAATACAGCGACTTGCATATGTGGCGAAACGTGCTCCCTTTTCATAGTCAAAGGTAGAAACGGCTTTCATGAGTCCTACCGTCCCAATCGAAAGCAGATCTTCCTGCTCTACTTGATTGGCATAATACTTTTTAATAATGTGTGCCACCAAACGCATATTATGCAGAATCAATTTCTCTCTGGCACTTTGATCACCTGCTTTCATTTTTTGAAAACACAGCAATTCCTCTTTCTGAGAAAGCGGTTTCCGAAACGCACCAGATGTTTCAACATGCAGGAAAAAACAAACCAAGTGTTGCAGCAGTGTGGATAATAACATAAAGACACCCCCATTTTCTCCTCTATTTTATGCCGACATGAAATTGTCCTATGTCGGTATGAGGAAAAATGAGGGTGATTGCTTATTTATGAAATGGTTAACGACGTAATAAGAAATGATTCAGAGAAACCAGATCTGTTAACGTGACCGCATCATCCTGATTCCAATCTGCATTTTTCACTACAATTGCCGTTGTGCCATCCAGCAGATACCGCCGAAACAGCATCGCATCTACCACATTCACACAATTGTCTCCATTGACATCGCCTTTTGTAGTATGATCCGTGGGGTCAGTAGGATCCGTTGGCATTACACCACCATAATAATCATTCAGAGAAATTCCATTTGCCCCCAATGCAGTCTGATGGTCAAGGCTGATAAACATTCCTTCGTCTGTCTGCCAAAGTGCAGGTTCTACCAATGCATATTTGTCTTCATCCCACTTTCCAAAATTATCGTACACCAAACCACCGGTGTCTCCGGAATTTTCATTAAAGCACCAGAACGTATGATGAATATGATTTTCAATCATCAAATCCCGCAGTGCCAACATCCACTTAGTATTGGAACCATCCGGATCATGCTGCTGATCAATAAAACCGCCCCATTCTCCCATGAGCAGCGGTGCAACCTTTTCATCCAGCAAGTAAAACCAGTTCTCATACCAACAGTCTTCCAATAGCGTTTCCTTTGTAAATCCATCATAAAACCATTTCTGCTGATAAACCAACGGCCCATAATCATGCGGTGAATAAACTAACTGACTTTGATATTCCCCTAAGTCAATCGGATTTTCTCTTGCACCACGGAAATTTCCGCCCCACCAAGTACCATAATAAAATTCTGTATTCGTTGCCCAGTCAATCGCCGGAGCAGTCCAGTCATATCCTTCCTTTGGATAAACTTCCACCCCTTCTACCATAACCAGCAGATTTGGATTTTTTGCCATGACATGTGCTGCTGCACACTCTGCCGCATATTTCCAGTTATTAGGATCCGTCGTATCATCCCATTTTGCCATAAGACTTGGTACATCAGCTTTTCCGTGCGGTTCATTTTTCAGATCAATTGCCAGAATGGTATCATCATCTTTATAGTAATCTGCCAGCCACTCCAATGCTTCAAACCAATCCTCTGTACCAAATTTATCGGTATACCAAAGATTTACCTGATGACCAGCAGAGGCGGTTTCCGCACTATGAATATCCACCATAATTTTAATGCCCAATTCTCGA
Source organism: Oscillospiraceae bacterium (assembly GCA_030523195.1). Lineage (GTDB taxonomy): Bacteria > Bacillota > Clostridia > Oscillospirales > Ruminococcaceae > Ruminococcus_C. The sequence continues at coordinate 623 of JAUNJC010000179.1, read as the reverse complement.
CACCATGCTACTGCCTGATTCCAAATGTCAAAACTGTACTTTACTTTTCCGCCCACAACGCCTTCTTCTGTTAATTCTGGATTCGTCCATTCATTGACCTTTGGTGTTGCTGGATCGGGATCACCATTTTTCCACTGTAATAATAATTCGGTAGACATCGGCACCCGCAGCAGATTAAAACCATGATCTGCAATTTGTGTCAGCATCTCATGCATATTCTGTGACCAAACCCCATCAAAAACCTGACTGCCAACATTATATCCAAACCAATTACAGCCAGTCAGCCAAACTGGATTCCCATTTCTATCCACAATTTCTGCGTTTTCATTGACATGCAGCCAGTCATCATGCCAAGCATCCGGCTCTGCAGCAGAGACTGTCGAAAGACCTGCTGCACAAATCCCAACCAACATAGCAGAACCAATCAGCACCGAAAGTGTACGCTTTAAGAGTCGTATGTGTTTCAAAAAAACTCCTCCTTATTCTATATATTCTTCTGTTTTCATCCTATCACGTTTTCCCCTTTTTGTCAAGAATTTTTATATGTTTTATTTCAAATTGCACAACTACCAGGGCATACGCATGAAAAAATAAAACCAATAGTCAATAAGAGAAAAATGTGG